>CAZNWW010000629.1:0-2955 GCA_964576155.1 uncultured Myxococcales bacterium
AATCACAGCGCGTGACCTTGGCACGTCGACCAGTCCGGAGGTGAGGATGTGGTGGAGATCGCGGTCCCGGGAGAGTAGCGCGCAGCCGTGCTCATGGGCGAGGCGGGCGATGAGGCAGTCGATGGTGGAGCGGACCGTGATCCCACGTCGACGTAGCTTGCGGAAGAGTTCTGCCGCGGCTTCGTATGTGTCCGGCTCTGACGGTGTCAGCCAGTCCATGTCCCGGAGATGATCCCGGTACTGACGGAAGGTCCTCTGGGAGCGCAGCCCCTGGAGGAATTCCGCGACGATTACGCCGCAGGTGACAATGTCCTCCTCCGCGTCTATCAGTTCAGCCAGGAACTCCGCTTCGGCGGAAGGATGACCGTTAGTGAAGTCCGCCCAGACGGAGGTGTCGACCAGGACCCTCACGACCTGGCCCGCAGCCCGTCCAGGTCTCCTTTCCACCGGCCTCTGCCCTGAAGGCCCAGGAGACCGCGCCGGCGCTTGCGCCTGGCATAGTCCGCCAGAGCCTCGTTGATCACGGCGGTCTTGGTCCGCCCGGGGGAGACGTCCATCGCCTCAGCCAACGCCTCGTCGTCGATGTTCAGCGTAGTTCTCATGATCTGCCTCCATGCATATGATATATCAAAATCGTCTGCGTCGCCAACTAGAGCGGCCCTACACTCCGGTAATTCGTACTAGACAGGATTCAGGGAAGCACCCAAATCGAATGTACTCGATTCGAACTCAAAAATGCGGGCGGAAGCGGGGAGAGCGGGTTTGCTTCGGCTTGTGACCTGTTCTACCCTGGACGCTCTGGATTCAAGCCTGCTGGAGAGAGAAATGCGATACAAGGTGACGTGCACGACCATCCTGGCCGCCGCTGCCCTGCTGCTTACCATGGTTTCGACGGCCCGGGCCGAGGGGGACGATGGGGCCGGGGTGCGCAAGCTGTCCGGCGAGATCATGTACAAGCACCTGCTGAAGCTGGCCGCTGACAGCGGCCCGGAAGCCGTTGTCTTCCAGCGGCTCGATGAAACCTCCAGAAAGTTGAAGTGGGAAGGGGCTGAGCAGGCAGCGTTCGACGGTCACCTGAGGAGGCTGGACATCCCCGGAGGTATGGAGGAGGAGAGCCAGTCATTCTACTTCGTCCGTGCGGTGTCCGGAGAGGTCTTCATCCTGGCGATGCCAGAAGACCTCGCTGTTCTGGACAGCAAGGGTGATTCGCCGTATGCAGGGCTCGCTGGAGTGGTCGGGAAGAAGACAAAGTTCAAGGCTTTGAGCCTGACCACGACCGTGGACGGCCTCGAGTACACATTCATCAAGCTGGAGGCCAAGCCGGAGAGGCTCCTGCTGGACAGGCTGTTCTTCATCGCTATTGTCATCCTGCTCTTCCTGACCATGGTGGGGATGGGGCTGACGCTCACGCTGAAGGACTTCGCCCTGGTCTTCAAGAATCCCCTGGCCATGATCGTGGGGCCAGTCTGCCAGTTCGGCGTGATGCCCCTGCTGGCCATGGCCATTGGCCGAATGTTCGGCTTCTACGAGACCTTTCCCTTCATCTTTCTCGGGATGATACTCATCTCGGCCAGCCCGGGAGGGGTGACGTCGAACCTGATGACCTACTTCGGCAAGGGCGACGTGGCCCTGTCGGTTTCGTTGACCTCGGTCTGCACGGTGCTGGCCCTCTTCTTCACCCCTCTTCTGCTCCAGGTCTTTGGGTCGAACATCCCTGACTTCTCGGTTCCCGTGATCGAAATCTTCAAGACAATGCTGGTGCTGGTGGTGGTGCCGCTGTTCGTTGGCATGCTGATACGCTGGAAAGCGGAGGGCTTCGCTAGGAGGGCCGAGAAAACCTTCGCGTTGATCGGCCTCTTTGCGCTGCTCTTCCTCATCGTTGTAGGGATCTTGTCGAACATCGATGTATTCGCGGATACCCAGCGTTACGGTCTCAAGTTCTACGCAGTGGTCTTCCTGCTGACCTTCTTCGGCATGGTTATAGCGGGGGTGGCCTCCAAGCTCCTGGGGGTCAGGAACTACCAGACCCGGGCCATCTCGCTGGAGACCGGGCTGCGCAATGCTTCCCTGGCAATGACCATAGCCTTGCTGCTGCAGGACCGGATGGGGGATTTCCATTCCTCCATGTTCTTTACAGCGGGCATCTTCGGGTTGTGGATGTACGTGGCCGGCGCTATCTCAATATTTCTCTTCCCCAGGGTCCTGCCCCTGAGTGAAGCGGAAGTCGCCATGCACCAGGCGGCCCGCGACGCCAGGCCGTCGCCCCCGAAGAGCAGCCCTTAGCCCTTGCGTTGCCCGGACGACACCGTTGTGCCATAGTTCCAAAATGGTGAAGGGGCTGTTTTCACTCCTTGCGTTGACGCTGGTTTTCTGTCCACCTGTTTCTGCGGCAGACAGGGTGCACAGGAACGTCCTCCTCCTGAACTCCTATCACTCGGGCTACCTGTGGACGGACGCGGTCACCACGGCGGTCAACCAGGTGCTAGGGAACCGCTCCGACCTCCACCTCTTCGTGGAGTACATGGACACCAAGCGCTGGAGTGACGACATCCATTTCCAGCACTACCTGCGGCTCCTGCGGTACAAGTACCAGGAGGCGGGTGGCACGGGCCTGCCCCTCGAGGCCGTGATCTGCTTCGACGACCATGCGCTGGATTTCGCCCTGCACTACCGGGAGGAGCTGTTCCACGGCGTGCCTATCGTCTTCGGTGGAATCAATGACTTCCAGCCGTCGCGGATTGCCGGCGTTGATTGAATCACCGGGATCAACGATCTCTACGACTTCGGGGACACCATGGACGAGATCCTTCGTCTGCATCCCGGGACGAAGCGATTCATCGTCATCGGCGACGAGACCAAATCCGGGCTCGCTGGCCTGGGCCGCCTGAAGCGCCACCAGGAGCGGCTCGAGGATCAAGTCGGGTTCGAGTTCCTCATGGAGGTACCAATCCCGGA
>CAZNWW010000630.1:0-2948 GCA_964576155.1 uncultured Myxococcales bacterium
ATGCCGGACCGTGCAGGGGCCCACACCAAGGACGCAAAAGGCCGAAGCAGGCTGTCGACCTGGAGGGGAGACGAGGAGGCCCTGGTGAAGACCTTTCGGGCGCACGCAGGAAAGGCGAAAGACCTTTGGTGGTACCCGGAACCGTACAGGCGCGCGACGCTCCCCGGAACGGGCCGGGAGATCCTGGTCCCCGGCGTCTACGACCGGACCGTGCTCGCCGTCCTCGTCGAGTGCATCGAGGAGGTCGTAGAGACCGCTCTGTCGCCCTACCAGCATGGCTACCGCAGGGAGGACCCGGGCCTGCCCCACCGCAACCTGCCCTACGCCGGCGCGGCACTCGGCTCAACGGAGATCGTCGCACGCCGCCTCTTCAGGGCGCGGTGTGCCGGGATGGGGGCGCTCCTCGAGTACGACCTCCGCAACGCGTATCCGAGCTGCGACAGGGGGATCCTGCGGGGGCTGCTTGTCGAGGACGGCTGCTCCCGGTCTTTTGTTGGGCAGATCGTCAAGGCCCTCGGGAACAAGTACATCGACGCCAACGGAGGCCGGTGCAGCCTCAAGGGGATCCCGGTCGGCAACCCGGTCGCCCCCCTCCTGTTCAACTTCTACGTGCGCGGCGTCCACGAGCGGGTGACGGACGGAGTCGTCCTCACCTCGTACGCCGACAACTTCTTCATCGCCGGCCCGACCAACTCGTCTGTAACGGAGGAGCTGGGGAGGCTGGAGTCCACCCTGGAGGACCTCGCCCTTTCGGGCAGGGTCGTCCGGCGGGTCCGCGGATCCGATCCGGGGCCGGAGGGAGGCTTTGAGATCCTCGGAGACTGGAGGATCACAGAGCGACCCCATGGTCAGGTGAACCTGGAAGAGCGGGTCCGCACCCGAGGGAGTGGGAAGGCATGGGAAACCAAGCGTACTCGCATCCCGAGGGCAAGGGAGGAGGCAGGCTATGCATCCGCCCGATGATGGTGAGAGGGAAGGGAACCTGCCACTTCAGGAGTTCCCACTACCCTCCTATCTCTTGTCACCTCCGAAAGAGGGAACAGGAGATTTCCGCAACGGCGTTCGGGACAGCCATCAGTCCAATACGACCGCCCTTCCTCTATCCCTTATTCCACTCGATGAGGTGGACCCCGGGATCTGGAGGATCGAGGACTCGGGTCATTCTCACCCGGGTCCCTCGACGGTGGCGGAAGAAGAGCAGAGGCCGTATCCGGAAGACGAGTTGCTCCATCTCTTTCCCGCTTGCGTGGACCGGGTGGACGAGCTTGCCCGACTGTTCGATGAGTTGGTCGCAGCGAGTACGGACGCAGACCCGGTGATCCTGGGGATCCGCCTTTCCGAGATGGAGGGCGGAGTGCCACGTAATGCCCGTTCCTTTCGTCGACTCTGGCGTCGTTGGTCATCCCGAATGTCTGCGGCGACCCGGCGAAGCCTCGACCTCCATGTCGAAGTGTTGATCGGCCAGAGCCACCTGCTCGGCCTCCCGGGTGTGCTCGGCAGCCCATCTCGGTTCGGGGACGTCGGCGACGACCACTGGCGGATCTGCGACTGGGTGGACCGGGCAACCACACCCGAGATGACTGCGGAGAGCATGGCGCTCCGGCTTCGGAGTCTGCCTCGTACGCGGTCGGACTCTGTGATGGAGATCCGGGAACCCGGAGTCCATTTGGCCGCCTATCCGACGGGCAGCGCCGAGCATGGGTTCAGGTGCTGCGTGATCGGAGTCCTGCGCCGGGAGGGTTTGCGGCCATGGAAGCAGGGATGGGAGGTACAGCCGCTGTCCTGGTCGCCGTCCAGACGCCACGCCAATCCGGCCACGGCCATAGCCCATGCAGTGTCGATGGCGCTCCCTGCTTGTCCTCCCGACCTCCCTCTCGTGGTCTGGACGAACCAGCGACTCCTTGCAGACTTCATCGCGCATAAAGTTCGTGTCGACACCCCGGATGTGCTGCGAGCGTGTCGGCGGCTCAGGAAGGCCGCGGGGTCACATCCCAGCGTCGTCGAGTTCAGGATGGCCCGCCGCGATGGCGCACGGCATCGAGAGTTGCGGGCGGTTCATCGCGCCCTCGGTGCGGTCCGACTTCAGTCGTACTCGGTGTCCGCCTCGGACACTTCGTCCACCTCTGCGCCCTTGGGCCGCAGCAGTTCCTGAAGCCTCACCGTCAACCGCTCGCGACGGGCGTCATAGAAGTCCATGAAGGCCAGGATGCTTTCCGGCACGGAGCCAAGGTCATGGAGGTTGCAGTAGTTCTCACGCGCTGCCGCATCCGGAAACCTCTCCTGCAACCAGGCCGCGGGGAGCTTGTCCTGCTTCGACTTGTTCGCCGAGCCCTCGAGCAGTTGCAGGTTCGCCAGGTAGTTCACTTTCTCGTGGAAGGTCCAGACCACGTCCTCCGGCACTCCTGCCTTCCGGAGACGAGTCGGCGTGAAGCGTGACCGGGGGAACACGTGGTCGGCATGGAACACGTTGGTCAAATCGACGAAGGGGTAGAGCAGTCCCAGCAGGGCGAAGGTCCGCTTGTCGCCATAGGCGCTGTCGAGCAGGTCCTGAACCTCGTCCTCTGTGAAGCGCAGGCCCTTGCCTCGCTTGCGGATGGCGGCCTCGACCTCGGCTACCGGGAAGTGATCCTGACCGTGTTCCTGGATTGCGACGCGCAGGGCCAACAAGAGGGTGTCCAACCCGCTGCCCCACACACCGGCCTTCACGAGGGACCGGCAGATCCAGCCCCGAATAGCCTCGCGGTCATTCTGGTGGGCGACCGAGGTCAGATAGGACTCAGTGAGCCCGCGTTTGTAGATGTAGTACGCCACGGGAATGGTCACGCTGTCGGCAGCGAGTGTCTGCCGGGAGAAGCCGAAATCCGCCAACAACTCCACCGCTATTCGCAGTGCTGAGCCGATGTCGGTCCAGTTCTCCTCCAACGTCGCCATGTTCTTCGAGTTGAAGT
>CAZNWW010000631.1:0-2940 GCA_964576155.1 uncultured Myxococcales bacterium
CTACGCCTGGCGAGCTTCATCTCCCTCGCCTACCGCTTCAACGTCGAGAGCGACGACGGCCTGTTCCCCGACCACTTCCATGGGCTCGCCACCACCCTGTGCGGTGCCCTGACCGCGAGCCTCTACCTGACCCTGGCGCGGCATCTCCCGCTCGATGCGTGGGCCCCGTGGGTTCCCCCGGCGCTCCTCGGTCTCGGGGTCCTCATGGTCTCGGGCCTGCTGCTCCCGAAGCTCAAGAAGCGCGAGAGCCGGGCCTACAACGTCTTCGCCCTGACCAACTTCATCGCCACGGTGGTGTGTGTCCTGTTCAGGATCCTCCCTGAATATCTTCTGGCGCTGGGCCTCGGGTACGTCATTATCGGCTTCGCGGTGGCAAACATCGGGAGATAAACGGAGAAATGAGCATGGGAGAAATGAGCATGATCGGAATGGGTATGTATGAGCTCCTCATCATCCTCGGGCTCTTGGGCGGCGGCGTGGGCGGCTTGCCGATGCAACCCCTCGAGGCCCCCCGCGACAACGCCTGGCAGGCGACCGCCTATGTCCTCCCTGGCTCGCACGTGGCCGTCCATGGGAACCTGGAGCACGCGTGGCATCAGATCGAGGGGCTCATGGATGAGCTCTCCGGCCTGCGCCTGGTGAAGTCCAGCCCTTCTGCACTTCAGGGCCTCGCCATGGGTCGCTCTACGATCGCACAGGGGGCGGTCGCCGGGATCGCCGAGGCCGGACTGGACTTCCGAAAAGATCTGGGGTCCCTCACCGTGAGCGTGCGGAGCGACGGCCCGGAGCGGGTGCAGATCCTGATGCGGGCTCGGGGAAACTTCGGCAGCGACCGTCTCGCCGCCGCGATCCGTGAGATAGCGCCGGAGACCGAAGAGCACGCGGGGGTGACACTCTACCACCTCCCGGAGCGCGATCTCCCGACCCACGTGGTCTGCATTGCGGACGAGACCACCGCGCTCCTGGGGCCCATCGAGGTGATCCGAAATCTCCTCGATGGTCGCACCCTGACCGAGGGGAACAAGACAAGGGATACCCTCGTTGCCGCCATGAATCGGCGGGGAGCCCGGGCCCTCCTCTGGGGAGGTGCCGCGGTGGATCAGCCCGGCGCGTTCCTCTACATGGCGCCCCCCGCCTGGATGATTGACGAGATGTTCAAGGAGACCGAACTGCGCCATGCGGCCGCTGCCCTCCAGGGACTGCGCGCCGTGGTCCACGTGTCGGTCTTCGGACGGGGGATCCTCACCTTTGACGCCACCAGCGAGAAGACCGCCGCCCTCGCCGCGCATCTCTGCCGCGGGGCGAGCCGCCTCAACGCGGCGACGGATCCTCTCATGGACGCCATCTTCCACGCCGCGGCCGCGGTGGGTCCTCTCCTCCCCGTCGAAGAGGTCGGGGCCGAGGTGGTCAACGCGCTCAGCGACGAGGTGGGGCTCCGCGAGGCCGTGGACTGGCTCCGCCTGCGCGTCCTCGCCGGGACCGGCGAGGTGGCAGTGGATCCCCAGACCCACCAGGTCACCCTCGAGGTGGACAGCCCCATGGGCCTCACCTCCATGCTGGTGCCCCTGTCCGGCTCCTTGGGCTGGGTCGTCCTCGCCCGCGCCAAGAAGATCGAGAAGGAGATGGAAGGGGTGGAGATCATGGACAAGAAGGGCAGCGCCGGGACCAAGAAAGAGCCTCGGCAAGGCCCCAAGATGCCCGCGTCGATGAAGCTGGATGAGCTGGACGGAGGCGCCGCTCCTCTGGACGCCCGGGGGGTCCCGTCGGCGGTCCCGTCCAACGTGGTGGAGCCCAACCGACGCGACCTCGACCCCGGAGGCTGATGCCGGCGGGACGGATTGCCATCACAGCGCATCTGCGCTACCATCCGGCGTCCGTACGAGGAGGTCCCCTGTGGCGCAGGATTCCAACCCACCTGAGGCGCGATACGCGGTCATTCTGAACGCGAACGCGAAGCGCGTCTCCCGGGAGGTCGAGGAGCTGGTGGGAGAGGTCGTCCCCCCGGAGGATCTCTTCCTCTCCTCCTCCGCAGAGGAGGCTGCTTCGGTCACCGAAGAGATCGTCCGCCGGGGCTACGGGGTCGTCTTTGCCGGCGGCGGCGACGGCACGGTGATGGACTTCCTGGATCAGATCTCCCGTGTGGCCCCGGAGCGACGCCCCGCGGTGGGGATCCTCAAGCTGGGCACCGGCAACGCCATGGCCCGCCTGGTGAGTTCCGGGAACGTCTTCGCTGATCTGAAGACCTTCTCGGCGACCACCCCACGCGATGTTATTTCCCTCGGGCTCCTGGAGGCCGAGGGGCGGCGCTTTCCGTTTTCAGGCCTGGGCCTCGACGCAGAGATCCTGAACGACTACCGGCTCCTCAAGGCGGCCGCGCGCTCCGGGTTCATGAAGCGCCTCGCCCAGAACGTGTCGGGATATGTCATCGCCTTCTCGATGAAAACCCTCCCGAGGATGCTGGGCCGCGCCATTCTTGGACGCCATCCCCAGGTCCGCGCCGTTGCGATAGACGAGCCGGTCCTCCTGGTGGCCCCTGACGGCACGGAGATCCGTCGCTACGCTCCGGGGGAGACCATTTACGAGGGCAAGGCGATCAGCTCCTTCGCCGGGACAGTGCCGTACTACGGGTACGGTCTCAAGATACTCCCCCTGGCGGGCACGGATCCCCAGCGGATGCACCTTCGTATTGCGGACATCAGCGTGCTGCGAACGGTCGCAAATGCCCGGTCCCTGTGGCGCGGGACCTACACCGGGACCGGCCTCCACAACTTCCTGGCCTTCGCGGTCCGCCTCGAGTACGACCGTGATATGCCCCTCCAGATCGGTGGGGATGCGGTGGGCGTCCGCCAGTCAATGGAGTTCCGCATGGTCCCCGAGGCCGTGCGACTCCTCCACCTGCTGTGAAGGGAGGGGAGCAGTGAAGCGTGCATTGATCACGGG
>CAZNWW010000632.1:0-447 GCA_964576155.1 uncultured Myxococcales bacterium
GCAAGGAGAACCCTCCCCCCTTGTTGGGGGAGGTGCCCGCAGGGCGGAGGGGGGATGACCCCGTGCAGAGACCAGGCTGCGAACTCTCTGCACGGGTACGGCCCCCCATCGCCCTCCGGTTCTCTCCCCGATGTCGGGTTGCATCCTTCAGGCTCCGGCCCTACTCTTCGCTGATGGCAGCTGCTCCCACCACCTGGCTCGAACGACACAACGCCTGGGATCAGGTCCGCACCCGAATCTCTGTGGCCCTGGCGGGCACCGGCTGGCGCCTCGTCCGCGTGGAGTCCGAGGGTACCCGCCCGCGCCTCCTCTTCGAGGACTCGTCCGGCGCCCTCGCTGACCTGTGGGTCATGGCCCCCCGTGACGGCGAGAAGGCGTTTCGGGTGGGAGACGGGTTCCTCTTCGGTCACGGCGCGATTCCCGACGGTGACGCCGGGCGCGCCCTCC
>CAZNWW010000632.1:457-2939 GCA_964576155.1 uncultured Myxococcales bacterium
GCGTCTTCGACGGTCTGGAGAGCGCCGCCGCCGCTGGTGAGCTGGCTCCGGCGTTGGCTTGTGAGGAGGCCCCCGAGGGCCCCCCGGGGCAGCTCCGCGTGGAGAAAGACGGGGCCTTCGATCTTCGAATCACCACGGCCTGTAATGAGCGGTGCACCTACTGCTATGTCGACGAGAACGCCGCCGCCGCGGCCGCGGACATCGGAGACCTCGAGGGCGCGCTGCGGATCCTCGAGGAGGCCCGGCATAGCGGCGTGGCCTCGGTGGTGGTCACCGGCGGCGAGCCGACGCTGGTGCCCTGGCTCGGAGATGTGCTTCGGGCGGCCAGCGCGCTCGGGTTCAGACAGGTGACCCTTCAGACCAACGCGACGCGCCTCGCCGAGGACGGGTTCGCCCGGACCCTGGCAGACATCGAGGGGTTATCTCTCTTCGTCTCCCTGCCGGCCCACGACGCGGCGACCGCGGCCGCTGTCACCGGGCGCGGTGACCTCCACGGGCCCAAGGTGGCGGGGATCCGGGCGGCGCTTCGCGTGGGCCTGCCGGTCTCGGTCAACCACGTGGTCTGCCGCCAGAACCTGGCACAGGTGGAGGCCTTCGTCGGGTGGTTCGCCGGTATCTTCGAGCCCCGGCCGAAGCACCTGGTCTTTTCGTTTCCGCTCCCCGCCGGCCGCGCCCGGAGGTCCGGGGTAGAGACGATCCCCCGATATCGAGAGGCGGCCCCGGCGATCCTGGCCGGGCTCAACCGGGCCCGTGACCTCGGGCTCGCGGCCCATGTCGCCGGGATCTGCGGACTTCCTACCTGCGTGGAGGCGCGGCTCCGGGAGTTTCCAGAGCCCCACCCCGAGCCCTTCGATTCCCGGCTCGGACCCGATCGGGTGAGGTTTCCGGGCTGCGCCGGCTGTGCGTGGAGCGAGAGGTGTCCCGGCGTCCCGATTCGTTACCTGGAGTTGTACGGAACCGACGAGTTCGCTACCCTGCTGGCGGACGCGAATCTCAAGGAGTGAACTCATGCACCTGACCCGAGCTCTTCCCCTCCTCGCCGCCCTGATCCTCGCCCTGGTCTCGGCGGGTTGTGACAGCGGCGGAGGCGGCGGACCCGCGGCGGACGCCATGAACGGTGTCGACACAGCCGGACCCGATACGGTGAATCCGGACGTGGTCGCCGAGGACACGACGGCGGCGGATGTCCCGGGAGAGGACAGCCCGGCGGCGGAGATCGTCGACCCCCCCCCATGCGAGGGCCCGGGAGTCGCCGGCCAGGTGATCCAGGCGGAGGGTGGCCCCATCAGCGGGGCCAAGCTCTTCCTCTGCGGCACCGTGAACGGGGCCGAGACCTGCAGCCCCCGCACTGCAGACGACCAGGGATTCTTCTCGTTCCAGACCCTCGACCCGGGTTACACGCACCTCGAGGTGAACGCCACCCTGGCGGGGTTCCGGATGGAGAAGCTGTTCGTCGGATACTCCCTCGCTGTCGACCCCTCTGGCCCTGACTGCCTGGACATGGGGGAGATCGTTCTCCAGGAGCTGCCTGAGGGCGGCGAGAACGTGGTCACCGCAGACGGGGGGGCGGTCCAGATCGGCGCCTTGACCCTGGAGTTCCCTCCAGGCTGTCCGGTGTTCCCGGATTTCTCCGGTGAGGCCGCCGTGGGCGGCGCTGAGGTAGACGTCGCAGAGACATACTGGGCCCCGGACGGGGCAGTGATGGCCGTAGCGTTCCAGCCGTTCAAGGCCCACTGCGGCGCTGGCGTGACGATCCGGATTGGCGCAGCCGCCGATCTCGTGGCACCGACGCTGCTCTTCAACGACCTCGAGTTCGGCGGCGCGCTCGAGGTGGGCGCCATGGCCCCGGACGGCGATGGATGGGTCTCGGAAGGCGCCGTGCCTGACCTCACCTGGATCTGGGTCACCGACTGACCCTCCCGCTTCCAGAAATTCGACGACTCCGCCTTGACGCCCCAGAAAAGAGGGCGCTATACTGCCGCCCGATTGCGTAAGCTGCGTGAAATGCCGCTACGATGAGGGGGTATTCTATGAAGCGCTGTCCCTTGTTTTTCCTTTTCCTGGCCCTTGCCGTCGCCGCAGGCGCCTGCTCCCACGGGGAGGAGAGCGAGTGCGGGAAGTACGTGGCGATGCTCGGCGGACAGAACCCTTATGGCGCGTTCAAGTCGATCCGCGACAGCAAGTGCCAGGATGCGCTGGATCCCCTCAAGGGAATGATCAAGCCCGAAGGCGCCCGTAACGCGGACATCGTCCGGCTGGTGATCGATCTCTGGGATCCCAGCGCAGTCGAGTTCAAGGACGAGGCCGAGAAGTTCGAGGGAAAGAAGGACGTCTACAAGGAGATCATGGCCCTCGGCCTGGAGTATCCCGAGACGGCGCTCCTTGCGGCAACCGCCATTTTCGACTGGCAGATGCTCGATCTCCGTCCCAACCTGATCGCCATGATCTCGCAGGATATGGAGCGACCGAGCCCGGAGTTCGT
>CAZNWW010000633.1:0-2938 GCA_964576155.1 uncultured Myxococcales bacterium
GGGGCGGTCGGCCCGATGTCGTCGTCCTCGAGATCACCATCCTCGGGCGCCGCGTCCTCGGCCAGGTCTTGCAAGAGATCGACAGAGGCCCCGGCGTCCGCGTCGGGGGTGGAATCGGTCTGATCAGGAGAGGACGCGCCGTCGTCGCCATCCGCCGGCGCGTCGGGGTCGTCTAGGCCGTCCGTACCTCCGGCATCTGTGAGGATCGCGAAATCCTCGTAGCCGGTGCCTACATCTGGATCCACATGGAAGACCTCGCCCCCTCCGCACGCGCCGAGGATGACGAAAACGAACCAACTCCCTACGGTCTTCATGATACCTCCTCTCTTGCATCTCGTGCCGTGAGCCACGCCGCTATCTCAGGCCAGACCCGGCACATGGCCTGCGGCCCCACCGACAAGTCGATGTGGCCCATGGGCAGCTCCAGCAGGGTCGCGTCGTGATCCGGACGCAGCAATCCTCCCAGAGCGCGGGGGCTGGCCGCCTCGACGATGTGGTCGTCAGCGGCCACGACGTTCAGGACCGCCGCGCCGAGCGCCCCGAGATCCACCGGGGCGCCGTCCGCGCGCAGAGTGCCGTGTACCAGCCGGTTCTCCCGGAAGTAGTCCCGCACCCAGGTCCGCAGGACCTCCCCGGGCAGTGAGACGTTCTCCGTGGCCCAGCGAAACAGGGGCAGATAGGCCTGGAGCAACGCCGGCCGGGTGGCGTACTGGACAAACGGCACCCACTTTCGAGTGATCATCGCGGGACGTAGAAGGGCGAAACCCGGCTGGAAGATCTTCGGCGGGACGACGCCCCAGGTGTCCACCGTGTCGTCCACGTCGAAGCCGTCGAAGCGGGCCCAGAGCGTCAGGAGTCCCAGGTGGTCGAAGTCCACGGGTGTCGCCAGCAGCACGAGGTTGCGGACTGCATCGGCGCGGCGGGACGCGTAGACCAGGGACATGGTCCCGCCCATGCAGTATCCGATCAGGGTGACCGGGCATCCGTGATCCGCGCGCACGCGCCGCACAAACCCGTGGAGCCTGCCGAAGAGGAGGTCGTCCAGGGTCGTGGACGCGTCCTCGGGCCCTGGCGCACCCCAGTCCACGAGATATGTCGGAAAACCCTCATCCCGCAGGAAGGCCGCAACGCTGCGGCCCTCCACCAGGTCCAGGATCGTGTGACGGTTGACCAGGGACGGGATGAGCAGCACCGGCGTCTCCCGGCGCGGCTTCTCGTCCATGGTGTACCGGAGCAGGCGGGAGCGACCCGCGGTCTGGAGCACGTCACTTGGGGTTGCGCCGATGGGCGGGACATGGAACCTGCGGGGCAGGAGCTTCAGCAGGGGTTCCACGATTCGCCAGTCCATCAGCTCCGTCCCTCTCCCTTCGACGTTATCCTGCGCAGCACAGACTCCAGGGCCCGGTCGGATAGACGCTTATGCAGGTTTCGCGCGGCATGGAGTCGGCCGACCTGCGCCAGGAACAGGGGATTTCGCGCCAGTTTGCTCAACGCGTCGGCGTACGCCTCCTCGAAGCGTTCGTACACCGCCATGGCCAACCTGCCGATCATCGCCCCTCTCCTCCGTGGGATGTTGCCTCGCAGCACGGTCCCGTATAGATCGGAACCGTGCCGTGCGCCAACTGCGCTGCTCAGGCCTTCGGGGCCTTGGGCGCTGGCGCGGCCAGGCCTGCGCGGAACTTCTTCGTCAGATCCTGTGCGAGCCCGACCGTGGTGGTCACGCCCTCTTTCCACATATCGAGTCCGCTGAGGCAGGCCTCCCGGGTTCGGGTCATGGACGTCTCGATGGCCTCGTGGATCTTCTCTGCGCCATGCTGCTGCGAATGCACAAGAAGCTCCAAGGTGGCCTCTGTCGCCTGGAGACCCTGGTCCATCATAACCTTGCTCGACTTGATAAATTCGTTGTGTTTCACGGTCTTTCTCCTCTTCTTTCAGTTCTCGTCCATGGTTGGTTTTCATGATGCTGCATCGCAACACCTGGTCCCAATATAGGCGGCCTCTCGGAGGTGTCAAGTAGAAATATGTTGCGTTGCGGTATAGGCCGTGCTAGGTCTGGTGTCCATTCGCAGGGAGGGCGCCATGGGCAAGGCGAAACCCGTCATCATCAAGAAGTACGGAAACCGCCGCCTCTACGACACTGAGCGGAGCTCCTACATCAACCTCGAGGAGGTCGCGACGCTCCTCAAGAAGGGTCGCGACGTCCGCATCGTGGACGCCAAGACCGAGGAAGATCTGACGCGGACAATCCTCCTCCAGCTCATCCTCGAGCGGGAACGCAACAACATCAGTGGATTCCCGGTGGAGCTCCTCAAAGAGCTGATCATCCTCCAGGATACCCCCGGGCGCCGCTGGTTCGACCTGAGCATGCGCTACAGTCTCGAGCTGCTGCGTCGGATGAAGCGACAGACGGGGTTCCTGCGACGGCCCCTGGAGGGCGTGGGCATGAACCCCACCGGCTTCTTCGAGCTGCTGATGGGAATGGGAGCCCGCGACCAGGAATCCGAGCCGGAAGCCCGCGACCAGGAATCCGAGCCGGAAGCCCGCGACCAGGAATCCGAGCCGGGACCAAGCCCGAAGGACGCAGGAGGCGACCAGGAATCCGAGGATCCGGACGGAGTGACCGACGAGTTCGCATCCCTCCAGCGCCGCCTGGCTGAATTGGAGAAGAAGCTGGGGGAGGCGAAATGATGCGTCCCGGGATTCCGCTCCTCTGGCTCCTCGGCGTCCTGACGAGCGCCTGCATGGGCGTGGGGGTTGATCCCGCCGACGTCACCCCGAGGGGTAACTTTGACCTCGTGCCGGGCGACAGCGGAGAGGACGCGGGAGACCTCGACCCTCAGGATCGGATCTCCGCCTCCGACGGATTTCAGGGCCTTATCGACCTGGAATTGGAGTTCGGCCCCGGCGCGGACACGGGGCCTTCGCCTGGCTTCGACAC
>CAZNWW010000634.1:0-2937 GCA_964576155.1 uncultured Myxococcales bacterium
CCGACGCGCTCCAGAGGCAAGTCCAGGGGTAGCGTAGCGTCCGAGGCGAGACCGAAATGCTCCAGCGCCCATCCCCGTAATCCTGCAGCGTGGTCTGCGGCGACCGCCGCGTTGCGGGCCAGGACCGTCGCGGCGCCGGGGGCCGCGGCCTCGAGGGCCGGCAGGAGGCCCCGCAGCCGGCTGCGACGGAATCCATCGTCGACGTTTCCGGGGTCTCGCACCCAGGGCAGCCCCCGGGCCTCTGCATGGGCGGCCACGGCGTCACGGGTCACGCCGAGGAGAGGACGCAGTATCCGCGGGCCGCGGGAAGACAGGATCCCCGAGAGGCCCATAGGGCCCGTCCCCCGGAGGAGGCGGAGCAGGACGGTCTCGGCCTGGTCCTCGACGGTATGGGCGGTAAGGATCCTGGTCGCGCCGAGCGCGTCCGCCAGGCCATCGAGGGCCGCGTAGCGCTCCCGCCTGGCCTGGTCCTCCAGTGAATGACCCTCCCTGTGAGCCCTGTCCCGGAGCCCGGATGCGAGGCCCTCGAGACGCCACGGGATCCCGCGGGCAGCGCAGAAGCGCTCGACGATCCCGGCCTCCGCGCTGAATGGACGAAGGCCATGGTCCACCGTGCCGGCTACGAACCGCCCCTCCGTCCGGCCGATCTCCGAGCAGAGGTCCAGGAGGACCATTGAGTCCCGACCACCGGAGACCGCCACCAGGCAGGTCTCTTTGGGCTCGAGGGCCCCGACCTCTTGGAGCGCTGCACGCACATGGCTGAGGAGGATCACGGGATGATGGGAGTCCGGACTGCCTCGAAGTCCAGGTGGAGCCACCACCCCTGGAGGCCGTCGACCATGGTCAGCGCGCCCGGATCCAGCAACTCATCCAGGGGCATGGGGGCCATGAGAGGCGGGGACACCGTTGCGAGCGCGGCCGCATCCTCGAGAAGGAACAGGGCGAGGGTCCCGGCGGTGATCTCCGAGGGCTCCGGTAGCCCCTGCAATTGCCCCGCCACTTCTGTGGCGGTAGCCTCGAGGGAGCCGCCCAGCACACCCCCCAGGACCAATGGCCCTGGAGAGCCGCCGGCCACCCCGAAGGCAGGCGCCGGGGGCGCGCCGGAGATCCCGTCGCAGGAATCCCCGGCGAGGCAGTAGTCCACTCCGTCGAGCTCTCCACCCTCCTCAGGCCAGGGACAGCTGGTCACCACGCCGTCGTCGTCCCGGAGGCAGACGCCGACCCCAAGACGTAACGAAGAGGCGCCGCCCGTGTCCATCGGGGCAACACCTACGAGCAGATCCAGGGGCACATAGATGTCGTCGAGGGCCTGGGAGAGGGCAACGTCCAGCGCCTCCTCCAGGGCCACCTCAAAGCCGCCCGGGGCGATGAACGTGAGGCCGGGCCCCTGCCATTCGAGCGCGGACACCCGAAAGAGGGCCGGCGGAGCGGGCGCGGCGCAGTCCGTGCCGAGGGACGCACAGGCGCCGTCCACGCACCAGTCGTTCACGGTGCAGGGATCTCCATCATCACAGAGCCCGGATGCAGGCATCTCGACGCAGCCCTCGCCGGGGAGGCACACCGGGGCAGTGCATCCACCCCCTCCTTCACACTCCCATTGGATCCCTGCGCAGGCCCCATCGAAACAACCCCCATCCGCTACGCAGGCGAGGAGATCGGAGCATTGGGTTCCGTCGAGCTTTGGAACCGGCTCACAAGCCCCGGTTGAGGGGTTGCAGACCCCGGCGAGACAGGGTGCGACATCGGGGCAGACGGTCTCGGTCTCGGGTACCGGCACGCACACCCGGGGTTCAGCGTCTTCGTCGCAGGTGTAGGCAGAGAAGCAGGCGTTCACGAAGACCGCGCAGTCGTCGTCCGTGTCACACTCACAGGCGCCCGCGCCGCCGACACAGGCGCCGTAGACGCATTGGTCATCCCCGGTACAGGGATCCCCGTCATCGCAGGGTCCCTCGAGGTCCTCGCCCATGCATCCGAACCACGGGTTGCAGAAATCCAGGGTGCAGGGATTGAGGTCGTCACAATCCAAGTCCCCCTCCCCGAAACAGACCCCTTCCGCGCAGAGATCCGTCGCTGTACAGGGGTCGCCGTCATCGCAGGGGACCGCATCCAGAGGTTCGTACAGGCAGCCCTCGTCGGGATCGCAGGTGGCGCCGGTGCATGGATCCCCGTCCTCACAGGCGTTGTCCGGCTCCTGGCAGATGCCTTTGGCGCAGACGCCGGCGTCCTTGCACGGGGTCTCCGTGTGGCAAGGGGTGTCGTCGGAAGCGGCCACCTGGACGCAGGTCCCGGCGTCGCAAATCACCATCATGCAGGTCGGGATGGCCACGGCGAGCCCCTGGCAATCATCATCGGTCAGGCAGTCGGGGAGAGGCGAGTGGTCCTCCGGCAGAGCGGTCTCCGGCGCCTCACCGTCTTCGCCGAGGTCGGGCCACGGGACCACGTCCGAGGCGACCTCGGAGGCGATATCCGTCATCGGGGCGAAGGACGGGGGTTCCGCTATGCATGCACAGAGCAGGGTCGGAAAGAGAAACAGAACACCGCGAGCTGTGTGTCCCATGCGGAGAGAGAGGGATTCGAACCCCCGGAGCGCATAACGCTCACCTGATTTCGAGTCAGGCCCCTTCGGCCTCTCGGGCATCTCTCCAGCTTGTCAACCGCTTGAGATTCCTACACGTCGCGCCAGTTTCTGTCAACTCTCCCGCGCGAGCACGGCCCGCGACAGCCCCAAGATATCCGTACGTGCGAGACTACCGAATACGGCTCCTTTGCAACCGGCACTACCTAACACAACGGATCCGTTTTGTTGCAAATAGCTGGGCCCCGTCGTCTCCCACAGCGGCATGGAGGAATGTGACTTGCCACATAAACATACCGTCGATGAATGACGACGACCCATACGTCGCACACACTCCTTGCATTTCATCAGGCCAGTAACAA
>CAZNWW010000635.1:0-2936 GCA_964576155.1 uncultured Myxococcales bacterium
AATGACTACCGCGTCGAGAAGATCTTCGCTCAGCTCCGTACGCGCCAGGCATCCCTGGAGATCGGAGACTTCTACGTCTGCCTCGGGAAGGGCATGACCGCGTGCATCCAGAAGCTGGACGAGCTGGCCATCGACACCACCCTTCGGGGTGCGAAGGGCGCGGTCCGCACGGAGCTCTTCGAGGCTCTAGCGTTCTCCGGCGTGACCAACATCGTCAACGTCGGAGACCAGACCCAGGTCAGGTTCCCGGACCCTGAAGACTGGCTCTCGGGCGCGTCCCTGAAGACCAGGTTCATTCCCTTCGTGAACGTCGGCGTCCACGGTTCGTTCCTCAAGGACAAGGTGGACTTCAGTGCTCTGCCCGCAGACATCACCGCCCGGGATCACCTTTGGAGCGTGGGTGGCATCGTGGAGGCTCCCCGCTTCCTCTGGGGCCACGCCTCCTTTGTATCGGAATTCGACTGGTTCCATCACGACCTGGTGATCTTCGATCACGAGGAGAAGGCCTGGGACACCACCTTCGACAACCAGGGGGACGACGGCTTCGCCTGGTACACCGCTATCTCGGGTCACATGTCCATCGTGGGGATGCTCCTCGAGGTGAAGTGGTACGAGGGCCTCGGCGGCTACGGTGCCCTCTCCAAGGAGGTGACTCGCGAACTCGACTCTTACCAGCTGAAATCCGAAGAGATCTACTACCAGAACCTCCCTCCGCTGGAAGATACGGACCTGTTCCTGCGGCCGAGCTACTACGATGCGGTGGGCTTTCGGGGGCACCTGGACGTGGAGATTCCGGGGACGGGGATGATCTGGGTGATCAACTACGCGCATCACGACGAGGTGAACAAGGGTGGACTCGAGTCGGGTGAGAACGATTCGAAGGTCCGTCACGTCTACGGCGGGGTCCAGCTCCGCTATGACGACATCGGAATCACCGGCAACGTGCAAGGCGGGTGGCGCAGGGACAAGGAGAGAACTGATTCGGTCCACAACTACTCCATGTGGCACGCGGGCGGGGACGTGACCTTCCCCATCTTCTGGCGCTTCTCCGGGGAGCTCTTCGCCCGCTACGAGAGCTACAAGCAGATAAAGAGCCTGGGCGACCCGGATTTCTCCATCGCGCAAGCGAACGCAGCCCTCAACCTGGCACCATGGCTCTCCGTCGCGTTCATGTACGAGTATTCGGATCAGCCGCCGATCCATGCGCCCAAACACAAGAACCACTACGCGGGCCAGATCACATACAAATTCATGCCCGGTTCCTGGATCAAACTATTCTACGGTTCCACCCGGGGCGGGCTCAAATGCGCCGGCGGAGTTTGCCGGATCTTCCCGGCATTCAAGGGGCTCAAGACCGAAGTCACGGTGCGCTTCTAGCGCGCCCACGAGAGAGAGGCAAATGAAGGCGAAGCTGCTGAAGGGATTCCGGGACTACGGTCCCCGCGAGATGCTGGGCCGCAAGGCCATGATCCAGGTCGTCGAGCGGGTCTTCCTGGAGTTCGGCTACGGGCCGCTCTCCACCCCCGCGCTCGAGTACTCGGAGATCCTCCTGGGGAAATACGGTGACGAAGGCGAGAAGCTCTTGTACCGGTTCAAGGACAACGGCGGCCGGGACGTGGCCCTTCGCTACGACCTCACGGTCCCCCTGGCCAGGTACGTCGGCACGAACCCCGAACTAAAGATGCCGTTCAGGCGCTATGCGCTGGCCCCGGTCTGGCGGGCGGAGCGGCCTCAGAAGGGGCGCTTTCGGGAGTTCATGCAATGCGACGCTGATCTCCTGGGGGCCGAGACCGCGGCCGCGGACGCGGAGATCCTCCTTGTTGGGGCCCGTATCATGAGCAGCCTCGGGCTGGAGGACTTCCAGCTCCGTCTGAGCCACAGGGGGGTCCTGGACGGCCTCATGGACAGCCTGGGCATCGCGGCGGGCGACCATCTGGGCGTGATCCGGCACCTGGACAAGGCCCACAAGATGAGCCGGGACGCCCTCCTGGAGGGCTTCGGCAACCTGGGCCTCGACGACGGGCAGGTCGACAGGCTGGCAGCCTTCCTCTCCATCGAAGGAGACAACCCGGCGCGCCTGGCCGCTGTGAAGGACCAGGTCGGCGGCGCGGCCGCAGGGCAGACGGCCTTCGAGCGGCTGGGCGAGATCCTCTCCCACCTGAAGGCCGCGGGCGCAGGCCAACAGGTCCTCCTGGATCCGACCATCGCCAGGGGCCTGGATTACTACACCGGCGCGGTCTACGAGACCTTCCTCCTGGACAACCTCGAGTACGGTTCGATCATGTCCGGCGGCCGCTATGACGGCTTACTGGGCGAGACCGGAGGTCGGGACCTGCCCGCGGTGGGCATCAGCGTGGGCTTGGACCGGCTCTTCGCGGCACTCCTGGACCGTGGCCAGGTCTCCCTGCCCAAGGGCGTCTCCAGCGTCATGGTCGGACATTTCGAGGACACCGCTGCGCAAGGGTTCCGCCTGACGGACCGGCTCCGCAATCTGGCTCTCCCCGAGACCGGCGTGGAGTTCTACCCCCGCCCGGCGCGCCTGAAGAAGCAGCTCCAGTACGCCAATGACCAGGGCATCACCATCCTGGCCCTCCCGGGCCCCGGCGAGGTCGAGCGCGGCGTCTTCACCGCCCGTAACATGGTCTCCGGCGAGCAGCGAGAGATCCCCCTGGACGACGACGACGCGCTACGCACTCTCCTCGAAGACTGGCTCACCACCTAGCCCCTCCCACAGGTTGCTTCACCTATGATTCCTGACGTATCCTCGACGAAAGGAGGTTCGCCATGTCGAAACACCTCGCGCTCGCCGCGTTGATGGCTCTCCTCGTCCTGTCGCCGCGCCCTGCCGAGGCCTATACCTGCGCGGGCAAGGCCGACGGCCAGTGGTGCCACAACAACGAGGTCCTGATCTGCGACGACGGCGAGGACGTCTTCGC
>CAZNWW010000636.1:0-2932 GCA_964576155.1 uncultured Myxococcales bacterium
TGCCGGAGAGGAACTTGTGGTCATCAACGATGAGGAACGGGGCATCAACCGGCTCATCATCGACTGCGAGGATCCGATCCTTATCCTGGAGCAGGCCATTATGCCGATCCCGTCCAAGCCGGGAGACCTCTACAAGCGACTCCTGGAGCTGAACCGCACCCTGATTCATGGGGCCTTCGCCCTGGACGAGGAGACGGGCACCATCCTGTTCCGGGACACGCTGCGCCTGGACACACTGGACCGGCCCGAGGTCGAGGGGACCATCAACGCCCTCGGGCTGGCCCTGGCCGAGAACGCCGAAGAACTTCTCAATTACAGCAAACAGTAGGAGCGACCTGATGGGAATCTTTCAACGAGTGTTCCGCGTAGGCAAGGCGGAGGTCCACTCCGCCATCGACAAGTTCGAGGACCCGATCAAGATGACCGAGCAGGGGATCCGGGACCTGAAAGCAGACCTGAATACGGCGATGACGAGCCTGGCGGAGGTGAAGGGCCAGGCCATCCGGCTGAAGAAGCAGGCGGCGGAGAGCAAGAAGGCCGCGGCGGATTATGAGCGGAAGGCCATGATGCTGCTGCAGAAGGCCGAGAAGGGCGAGCTCGACGCAGCCGAGGCGGACCGGCTCGCCACGGAGGGGCTGAACCGGAAGGAGGAGGATCTCCAGCGGGCCGCCACGCTCAAGCGCGACTGCGAGCAGCAGGAGGCCTCGGCCGCCCAGCTTCAATCCCAGGTGGACAAGCTCAAGTCCACGATCGCCAGCCACGAGAACGATCTGATCACCCTCCGGGCCAGGGCGAAGACGGCCGCCGCCACGAAGAAGATCAACCAGCAGCTGTTCAAGGTGGACTCGTCCGGCACCATCGCCATGCTCGAACGGATGAAGGAGCGGGTAGAGGAGGACGAGTCGCTGTCGGAGGCCTACGGGGACCTGGCGGATTCCTCCAAGACCGTGGACCAGGAGATCGACGCGGCCCTCAAGGAGAGCGCCGGTCCCGGGGCGGACAAGCTGGCTGAGCTCAAGGCGAAGATGGGAATTCAGAAGTAGCGCAGTCGTCCTTCCCGTTCTACGGCGTACGGTCGGATTCGGCCCTGTGGAAGGCCCGGGCGGCGGTGCCCCGGGTACACCAGGGATCTTCGAGAAGGCTGCAGTGCCCCTATCCACCGGGTTGTGGAGCCGTAGCCGGGTTTGGTCTCGTGGAACCGGTGCAAGGCTAGCACGCAGGGGCGTGCGCCCGCCCCTTTCACACCGCCGCACGAAGGAAACCCATGAACTGGAATCCCTTCAATAAGAAGGACAAGGCGCCCGACCTGGACCCGCTGCGGGACCTGACCCTGTCGAACCTCAAGCCGGAGTACGTGGTGGACTACGACCTGAAGACCTGGCAGGTGACGGCCCACCACCGGTATGACTTCGACGGGGACTGGACTGATGAGTGGGAGCTGACGAGTGCTGAGGAGGTGCGCTATCTGGACGGGGAGGAGGACGACGGGGTGAGCTGGACCCTGAGCCGGAAGATCCCTGTGGCGAGGCTCGAGGGCGACCTCCGGGCCCATCTGCGCGAGAATGACGACCCTCCCGACCCGGTGACGTTCGAAGGCGTGGAGTATTTCGGAGAGTCCAGCTCTGCGGGAAAGTTCCACAAGGACGGTGAGGGAGAGGGGCAGGAGCTCATCGTGTGGGAATACCTCGATGAGAGCCGGAAACGGACCCTGACGATCGAGCAGTGGGGGGACGACGAATACGAGGCCTCGGTCGGCGAGGTCGTGGAGGAGTTCCAGTTCAGCGATATTCTCCCGTCGGGCTGATCCCTCCCTACGGGTGGTTCGACGCGAATGGGGCCTGTGCCGTTATGGCGCGGGCCCCATTTTTTTTTTGCTGGCTGGGATTGGCTGCGAGCGTCTGTGGGGAGAAGCAGGAAGGAGTAAGCTAGTAAGCGGGCAAGAAGATAAGGCGTGCCCATCCGCACCGCCCACCTTTTGCGCCATCCTGCGCCGCGCCCACCAGGCCCTCATCCTGTGCCGCTGCGCAAAACCTGCGTGGAGTTCGGCACGGGTTTGCTCCCCGCCGTCTTAGTCTCCATCCCGGGTGCCGAACTCCCAAGCTGAGCGAGGCGATTGCCGAGCTCAGCCGTGCTCCCCCGGAATGACATGGCACGCGACGGGGGTAAGAGGTGACGGTAAGGAAAACCCCCTCGATCCCCTCCCTGCTTACTACACGCAGGGACAGGCTTTAAGAGGGGGAAGGATCGGTCTGGCGGTGTCATCCGGGCGTTCGCTCAAGCGGATGGTTCCCCCCTTGTGAAGGGGGCAGGGGGGTCTTGGTTCCCGTATTTCCAAGACAACAGGGTTTCTATAAGGAACCTATCGATCGACCGTTGTTCCTTGAGCTCAAACGGCGATGATCAGGAGAAGCCCGCCGGTCGCCTCCCGGCTTACTCCACGCCGTGACAGGCTTTGCGACAAGGGGGGACAGGTGCAGCCGCAGAACGGACTTTCAACCGAGCCGTCTGAGGCCACCGGACGACGTCCTTGCACCGGCGCAATCTCGAAGCCGCGTGGAACCAGGGGCACGAGGGTCCTCCTCTTCCACCGGACCGAATGGCAGAAACCAGTTCCAGGTTTCAGGTTCCAAGTTCAAGGTTGCCCGCCTCTCGGCCCCTCCTGTTACAGGCCCCATTCGGAATCGCGGTAGTAGCGGTCCACGGTCGGATCCATTTCCGTGCTCACCTCGATGTCCTCCGCGCCGTCGAACGTGCCCTTCCAGAAGTGCAGGATGCCGACCATGGCCTCGCGGTCCAGAAACTCCGTGTCGACGGCCGAGAAGTCCAACTCCATCGCCCTCCGCTTGAGTGCGTCCGGCGAGATCCGGTCCGCCTTCATCCCCAGGTTCCAGCCCCAATCCCCCATCGACGGGATCGCGTTGTGATAGGGCAG
>CAZNWW010000637.1:0-2927 GCA_964576155.1 uncultured Myxococcales bacterium
CCGAACAACGGCGTGGTAGGCGGCCTCGTATGCGTTGAGGAGCCGCCAGAGACCTCGAGTGCGCTCCTGCGCGCCCGCCAGGGCTGCCCCCTGGATCCGTCCCAGCAGGCACCAGGCGTGTCGAGCCGCGTCCCCTTCGAGGGTGATCTCCGAGCTCTGGAGCTTGATCTCCGCCCGACCCTGTCGCAGGTCGTCCGCGACGGGTGCGAGCTTCTCCAGCATGTAGCGGAGGGGGCCCTTTGCCGGGGGCGCGTCACCCCACTCGAGGGTTCGGACCTCCTCGAAAAAGGACTCCCAGCGGTTCATGACCTTGTCCGGCAGCTCCATGGGGAGCAGCAGGTCCATCAAGGCCGCAGACTCCGCTGCGGGATCCACCGTCTCCCCGAAGCGCCAGGGATCCGCGCCCTCCCAGATGCAGCCGGCGCTGCCCCAGGGGGCCTCCCAGGGAGCCTCCAGATATACCTCGTGGAGCGCGGAGACGAAACCATCCAGGGTCGCCTCGAAGCCCTTGCGCTCCTGGCCGAAGGTGGCCCGCTTGTATCCCTCGAGCAGGGCCGAGCGGCGGTCGTTCCCGCGGGGCTCGGTGAGGACCCGATCAAGGACCGACCGGCGAGCCATGCGGGCCGCGTAGCCGTCGATGATCCGGAGCTCCCCTGCGAGACCCAGCTCGAAGGGAAAGGCCCGCACGACGCCGACGAAGAAGGAGTCCAGGGTCCCTACACGGCAGAGGTGCAGTCGGCCCAAGAGCCGCCGCAGCATGTCGAGGATCACCGGCCGGTCCAGATCGGCGCGGTACCCGCCATCCTGCAGGGCGGCGTTCAGGTCGTCGATGGCCTTCGCCCCGGCGGAGCCCGACGTCGCCGCAGAGGCGAGGCGCTCCATGATCTTGTCCAGGATCTCCCCGGCGGCCTTCCGACTGAAGGTCAGCGCGACGATCTCCTCCGGGGGGACCCCGGCCGCCATGAGACCGACGTAGCGGGTCACGAGCTGGTAGGTCTTGCCTGCGCCCGCAGAGGCACGGATGACCTCGTGGCCGATTGACCAGGTCACGAGAGCGCCTCCCGATCCAAGCGCATGGACTCCATCCAGGCCCCGTCCACCATCTCCTCGGGGGACCTCGGGAGGATCCCCTCGAAGTCGTCGTACTTCACGGGGCGCGGCGGCCAGAAGATCCCGTTGCGGAGGGCCTCGATTACACCTTCAGCGCAGGTCCGGGCCGATGAGAGGAGGTCCTCGGAGAGTCCGGACCAGGTGAGCACTGCCGTGTCCCGAACCGCACGAGGCAGGTGGAAGTAGCCCACCTCGATTTCAGGCCCGAAGCGTTCCTCCAGCAGGAGCGCGTAGAGCGGGAGCTGTAGATCCTGCCAGCGCTTCGGGCGCCCCCCGATGTTCGCCTCGACCCAGGGAGGGTCATCTTCTCGGGGCCCGCCGAGGTGAACCTCCTCAGGGGTCTTCGCAACGTCGGTGGTCTTGTAATCCAGAACCCGAATGCGGCCGTCCGCGTGGCGGTCGATGCGGTCCACCCGTCCCCGCACGGGCATCCCGGCGATTGCGACCCCGGCCTCGGCCCCGGGGATGTGCTCGACCTCAATGATGCGCCACCCGGCGCGGCGCTCCGCTGCCTGGACCTCTGCGGCCCAGGCCAAGCGCTGGCGGGCCGCGTCCAGCTGCACCCGCAGCGGCGCGGAGAGGGTGCGGCCGTAGCGACGTCGTACCCACGCCTCGGCCCGGGATTGCAGGAACGCGGCGATCTTCCCAGGATCCTCACTGTTCCGGAGCTCTTCCGCGGCACCGAAGTCCTCCAGGGCCTTGTGACAGAGGGTCCCGAAGTCCATGGCGTCCATCTCTCGCTTACGATCGTCGACGTCCACCATCCCCAGCACGTGCCGGAGGTAGAAGCGAAAGGGACACGCCAGGTAGTCGCGGAACGAGGTGACCCGCAGGCGGGTCGGGGGTGGGGCCTTCCGCGGCCTCAGAGGCGGGCCCGATACCCGGGAGATCAGCGCGCCCTTCTCATCCACCTTTGCGAAGAGGCGCTCCGTCCGGGGGGGCAGGGCCTCGTCGTCGCACAGGAACAGGAGCCGGGACGGTCGCAGGGGATCTCCCTGTCCGTCCATGCGCCCTGCGATGAGGTGGAGGCCGCCCAGGGGCGCGCGCCAGGCGTGCATGGCGTGGAGGAGATACGCGTCCCGCGCAAACCGATCCCGGTTCGACGGGAGGCCGAGACGCATCCGCGCGCTGTCGGGCAGGAACGCATCCCCGGTCAAGGTCTCCGGCACCAGCCCGTCGTTCATTCCCGTAAGAACAAGCGTGGGCGCATCGTCCCATTGCAGCTCCAACCAGCCCACCAGGTCCACGGCCCGAGGAGGGCGCTCGGCCGCGCGCACCCGTCGCCCCTCCAGCGCTGCGGCGAGGAGCGCTGCAGATTCGTCGGGCTCCAGCCCTGCGTCGCCGACCCCCGGCGCATCCAGATCATCGAGGAGTTCGCGCACCGCGGCCGCACCGTCCCGGATGATCCGCTCCTCTTCGTCGTCCGTCGACGCTTCCCCGGCGGGGACCTGGTAGAACCCGTCGAGGAGCTCCCGAAGGGCGGCCGGGAGGGGTCCCGAACTCATCGCCGCCACGGCGAGAGCGGCGCGTTCGCAGGCGACCCTCAAGGCCCCCTCTCCCCCGCGTGACGCTACCTCACGGAGGCGCTCAAAGGTCTCGGGCAGTCGCTCCATGCGTAACGCATCCAGGGCCTCGAGCGCGGCCGCAGGGTCGTGTCCGTCGGCCCGGAGGCCGGCGAGGAAGTCCGGGTGCCTGAGGAGCCGGGCGAAGGCCTCCGCGCTCCCCTGACGGAGCAGCGCACCCAGGGCCGCGACCAGGCCGGCGATCCGATGTCCTGCGAGGGGGCGCCCGCCGGGGTCGTACCCGGCTGCGCCCCG
>CAZNWW010000638.1:0-2927 GCA_964576155.1 uncultured Myxococcales bacterium
AAGGGGAGCGGATCATCGTCCTCCACAACCACGTCGTCCTGGACGGCTACGAAGGCACGGAGGAGCCCCTTCGAATCCGCTTGCACCAGGACGTCCTCAACGCCACCGAAGATCTCGTCGAGGCCCTCGGCGTGCCCGGGACGGTGGTGCCATTCTCGAGGGGACCCGGGCTTCAGCTTGCCACGATCCTGGGTCTGGCCGCAAAGCTCGGCATCGTCGAGCAGACGGGGATTCCCCTCCCTGTGGACATCACGCATCTGGAGATCGACCAGATCCTCACGCTGCTCACCGGCTTCTTCCCCGATGTCCTGGGCTTTGACTGGGCGGGCTTCAACGAGAATCCCGCCGGACTGCGAATCCTGCTGCCCCTGCTCCAGGATCCTGGTCCGACCGATGAGTGGCTCCTCTCCTGGGAATGCCCCGATGACCTCTTTCATGACGGCTTCCCGTCCGGCCCCGGCGGCCTCCTCTGCGGGGTGGAGGAGCTGGTGGACAGCCCCCACTTCACTGGGACCCCTTGGGAGATGAACGCAGACGACCACGTCACCAAGCTCCCCTACCTTATTTGGGAGGACCCGACCCTCGGCGGCCTCGTCTACGTCGACGCCGCATGGGATGACGGTGGCGTCCCCGACTGGCAGTCACCCGACAACCAGCGCCTGAACACCGGTATCCACATCTGGCTCGACGCCATCATGGGCTTCTTATAGTCCGCCTCCGAGCAACAAGAGCCAGCATCACAATCAGCAGGAGTGGCCAGGCTGCGTCAGGCTCCGTAGTCGCCACACACCCCCCCTTCTGTCCCCCAGGGATCGGGTGGATCAGGCCCGGATCGGTATCGCCGTCCAAAATCTCGGCGGAGCCGCCAGCAACGTCAGGCTCGGACGCGTCATCCGTGTATGGGTCAGCCTGCGCAGAATCGTCGCCGGGGCCCGGCGCGTCGGCCTCCTGGTTGTCAGGGGCCTCTATGACCTCCTCGACTCCATCCCAGCCGGCGCCACCATCGACCACGTCTCCGCTGATGACGTCCCAAGTCGGCTCCGCCATCTCAGGCGAGGGTTCCACCGGATCCGGCGATTCGGCATCGGGATCCGAGAGGATCTTGATCAAGTGGACTGCTGGTTCTCCACCATCCGCGCCGAAGGCCCGTACGCGGAGCGTGGTCGGGTACTCGGATAGAGACGTCGCGTCGAAGGTCCCCTGGTAGACATGCTCCTCGACCTCCGCCATCGCTGTCCAGGTCTCATCATCCAGGGACCACTCGACCGCTGCGATTCCCGAGGGGTCGAAGGCCAGGGCGCGCACGGGCGCCTCTTCGATGTACCATGGGATCTTGTAGGCCATCAGGTGTCCACCACCGAGATCCCTGTCCAGTGGCGCTGTGACCAGGACCTGGGGCCAGTCCTGGACATCGAAGACACGCACGGAAAGCCCACCGCCGTCGATCGCGACCAGGCCGACGTTCTTGTTCTCTGACTTGGTCAGGGATCGGATGTTGACGTGGAGAGCGCCCAGGTCCCAGAACTCGTCCCAATCGTGGGTGTGTCCGTACAGATACAACCCTACGCGATCCTGCGCCAGGAGATCCTCGAGAACCTCGCGGCCCTCACCCAACTCGTCCACGGGGTGGTGTCCGAAGACCAGGACGAGGTCTTTGTCCGGATGCGCGGCGATGGTATCCGCCAGGAATGCCTGGTCGTCCTCGTCGAGGCTGGTGTCATCGAAGGGCGCCGACTTTCCGTTGGACGCGCAGGTCGCCAGGCCCAGCGCAAGGCAGTCGGTGACACCGGCGCTGAATGTCCAGGCGTGGTTGGTCATGCCGTCGGCGCCGCCCGCGACGGACCAGGTCGTGAAGTGGGTGAGGTCTCCGTCCCCGTAATGGTCGTGGTTGCCCGGCAGATCGAAGTAGAAGCCGGGGTCCATCCCGTTTCCGGCGACGGTCTCAGCGTACTCGATCCACTCGGTCTCGACCTGCGTGGATGGGATCAGGCCCCAGGAGGTGGCGTCGGTCAGATCTCCCGCGTTGACCACAAAAGCCGGATCCGTGGTCGCGACCAGGGTGGTGCACGCCCACTCGAGGCGCTCCAGGTCCTTGTCGCCGTATACCAACTCCTCCGCTCCCACGTGGGTGTCGGAGATGGTCACGAACCATGTCAGGTCCTCGGGACCGTCCAGGTACGCAGCCTCCGCGGCGATGCCGCCGGCAGAGGTGATGATCCCGAAGAGGAAGAAACCCAGGGCCAGGCGACTGTGATTGAGCCTATCGAACGTCATCCGTACCTCCTCGAAGCATGGTATCCATCCGGGCACCCGTGCGCCAGAGTTCTGAAGGACGAAGGACAATGGACGATGCACGATGGGTCCCTTGTTCTTCCACTTATTGCGGTCATGGTATACTGTGGCCCAAGTACAATTCGGAGGCCCCAATGCGCTACGCCTTACTCACCTTCGCCGTCATGTCCTTCGTTTCGCTCGCCTGCGACGACGGCGGCGGCGTCGACCCTGTCGAGTGCGTCCCCGTAAGCACGGAGCTCTGCGCCACCGTCTGTGACCCTCTCGGCGAGGCCACTGGCGTCCGCTCCTGCAGCATGGACAAGACCTGGGGTAGCTGTGTTCCGCCGAGCGAGATCTGCGGCAACGACAGGGACGACGACTGCGACACAGACGTGGACGAGGGCTGCGGTGGCGGTGGCGACGGTGACTGCGTCCCCGGCGCGTCAGGGATCTGCGAGGTGATCAATGGGGACTGCAAGGCCTTCGGTATGCAGACCTGTAAGAACAACGAGACTTGGGGCAACTGCTACCCACCCGAGGAGATCTGCAACGAAGAGGACGACGACTGCAACGGCGCGGTGGATGATGTCCCAGGCGGTTGCGGCGCGGGCCCACAGCCCGCCGGCCAGCGAAGCACATGAAGCCTGGCTGGA
>CAZNWW010000639.1:0-2926 GCA_964576155.1 uncultured Myxococcales bacterium
CCCTTGTTGGGGGAGGTGCCCGAAGGGCGGAGGGGGGAGGACCCCGTGCAGAGACGCAAAAATCCGTCGGGGATGGGGCATGGCTGGGACATTACGTCGGCGCCGACCAACAGCGCAACCGGTCTTCTCTCAAGGGCGGGTGCGTCGGCCGCGGGAATCGGGGCCAGAGACCCCTCCCACAAGGGGATGGGGAGAGCGGGCACGTGTTTTCGTTCACGTTCACGAGCACGTGCACGGTAATTTTGGGGATAGGGTTGGGGCTACTGAGGGCGAAGGACGAAGGGATAGCGGACCTTGACGATGCCACCCTTGGGCTCGGGGAAGCGCCACCGCAGGACCTTCTGCTCTATGCAGGCTTCGAGGGGCTTGTCACCGAGGGTGGAACTGGCGACCTTGGACTTGATGACCTTTCCGGTGGCCGAGATGATGAAAGACACCGTGACCTTACCCTCGATCTTGTTGTTCCGCTGGTGTGCCTTCTGGTAGCACCACTTGATGCCGGCCAGCTGCTTGCGGATGTACTTCTTCACGGTCTCCTTGTCGAGCTTACCACTGCCGCCCATGTCGATGTCCTTCGGCATGATGCGGACCTTCCTGTCCTTGAACTTCGCGCCCTTGGTCTTCTTGGAGAGGCGGGACTTCTTCAGCTCGTCCAGGCCCGCCGCGCCGCCCAGAACGATGGGAGCCAGTTTGCCACCGATCGCGGAGCCGTCTACGCCGACGCTGGCCGAGAAGTTGGGGCCATGGCCGCGGCCGGGGATGTCCTCTCCGCCGTCCGCGTCCACAGACGTCAGGTCAAAGGGGTCCGAGTCCACGCTGTCGCTGAGGTCGGCGAAGACGTTCTTTCCCAGGTCGGCCAGGCCGTCGTCTCCGAGGATCCTGCCGTCCAGTCCCATCTCCTCACCGTACTGGGAACCCAGCGCGCGGCCCTTGTTCATGTTCTTCAGCGCACCCAGCGCGCCCTTGTCCCGCACCCGGTCCTTGGCCGCGGTTGAGGTCAAGCTGCGCCGCTTCTTCTTGGTCGTGTCGCGCTTGAGGGTCCGTTTTATCTTCGGAGGCTTGTTCTTGGGAATGATCGTGGTCTTCTTGATGATGATCTGCTCGATCTTCTTCTTCTCCTTCTCCTTCATCTCCTCGGGGACGGGATCGTCGGCGAGTTCCTCCTTGTCGAGCTCAATCTTCTCCTCCTTCTTCTCCTCTTTCTTCTCCTCCTCCTTCTTCTCCTCCTTCTCCTCCTCCTTCTTCTTGCGCTTTTCGGCCTTGACCACGGTCAGGAGCGCTTTGGGTGTATCCTGACGGAAGGCCTCCAAGGCGCTCTCGTCCGGCGCGGCCATGACCGCGGCCATGAAGAGGGTGTGGACGAAGAATGCGAGGGAGAAGTAGGCGACGAGTGAGATAGAGATCTGGCTGAGCGTTCGGCCCTTGGGCTCGCGCAGGCCCGGATCCAGCCCGACGATGAAGGTGAGGTCATCCATGTGAAGGCGGGCCTTCATGCCAACCTCGAGTGGCAGGAAAAACTTCTCACGGATCAGGGACGTCTTCTTGAGCGCGTCCACGGGCAAGACCTCGCCCTTCACCAGGATCTGGCCGGTGATGTGTGAATTGGCCAGGTTCAGCGCAGGCTTGCCCCTGAACGAGGTGATCAGCTCGTAATCTGCCTTGCCGAGGAAGTCCTCGGACACGAAGAAGTCCGATCTCTTGGTCTGACCGACGCGGACATTGCGACCTTGCTCGGCGCGGGGCCGCTTGAAAAGGTCGAAGGCGAGCAGGAAGACCATAAGGTCGGACACGATGAAGAAGATCCCGGTCCAGACCATGCCGTTGGAGACGAACTGGGCATACTTCTCAGGGGTGACGTCACCGGCGGAGTATCGCGCAGGCATGCCGCTGTACATAGCCCACAAAACCCAGGCCTGGAGCCCCAACACGACCAGTACGAAGATGACCGCGTGTATGACGGGCCGATTGTTCTTGCCGAAGCGGAGCGCAGCAACAACAGAGTCGCCCCAGAGCTGCGCGATATTGATCACAGGGTTCTTGGGATCCTCGTAGGCCTTCCACGCGGCGTCAGACGCGGCCTTGCGTTTCGCCACGCGGCCTCGCGCCGGGGCGGTCGTGCGGAAGTTCACGGTGATGGATGCGCCGCCCACCTGGATCTTATCTCCGCTGGAGAGAAGTGTCGTCTTCGAGATCTGGTTGCCGTTGACCCGGGTGCCCGCCGAGGTCCCCAGGTCGACGAGCTTCACTGCCCCTTCAGGGGTGACTTCGACGCGCGCGTGTTCACGGCCCACGGCCTCATCCTCGATCTGGACGTCGCACGCGAGGAGACGGCCGATAAGGATCTTGTCGCGATTGAACTTGATCGCCTGAGGCTCCTGACCGGGCCTCTCGACAATCAGGCTGATCTCGTGGTTCGTTCCCATGGTCACTTCCCGCTTTTTTGCCCTTGAGGCTTCCCTGTCTCTGAACCGATTATAGCACCATCAACCTGCACAAACCCTTAGTCCGGTATCCGCGCCCACCTCAGACACCACAGGTGTGTGGTTGTTCCGAAGGGGCGTACAGAGACCGTCGCTAGAGGTCCTCCGCGGACTTCACGATCTCGTCCACGAAGTCCTTGCGAATCTGGATAAGGCTCGCCATCTGCTCCTGCTTCACAAGCCCCACGAACTCCAGGTCCGGTTTGAGGAACTCCACGGTGAGCACGTCCTCGTCGAAGTTGAACTCCCGCACGTCCTTGCGCTTGTCCTGCGCCACGGCCGAGGCCGCGGCGAGGAGCAGGCAGGCTGCGGTGATCGTCGCAAACAAACGCTTCATTACTTCCCTCCTTCGGGGCCAGGACTGGCATCGCCTTCAGGCGCGGGCTTCGTGTCGCCTTCAGGCGCGGGCTTCGTGTCGCCTTCAGGCGCGGGCTTCGTGTCGCCTT
>CAZNWW010000640.1:0-2923 GCA_964576155.1 uncultured Myxococcales bacterium
TGTTCTACCTGGCCGCGGTGGTCTACCTGATGGCGCCGTCCCTGCGACGTCGTTCGGAGACCATGCAGATCCTCGCCGTGACCCTCCTCACCATGGCCATCCTCCATCCGCTGGTCATCACCACCGCCATCAAGCTCGCCTGGGGGCGTCTCCGGTTCATGCAGCTCGGGGGCGATCTTACCCTCTTCACGCCGTTCTACATGCCCAATGAGCCCGGGGCCGGGACCTCGTTCCCCTCGGGTCACGTGGCCACGGCCTGCACGTTCTCACCTCTGGTGATCCGGCTATGGGAGTCGCGAAGAAGGGGCGTCGCTATTGCGCTGGGGCTTTTCACCGCGGCCTGGACCCTTACCGTGGCCTGGGGACGTATCGCAGGCGGCTACCACTACTTCACCGACACCTTGTTCTCCATCGGCCTCTCCGCGCTCCTCGCGCCTTTCGTTGCACGTTGGGGGCTTCGGATCTGGCAGCGCTGGTATCGGGAGTCGGGGTAAGAGGGCGGACTAGAATAATGCGATGTCGCCGCATTCCGGGCCGAACTCGATGCGGGCGCTGGGGAAGTTGTACGCGCTGGCCGCGCCTGCGGGGAGCCCCTCGAGGCCGTCGATGTCCACGTCTACGGACACCTCCAGGTTGCCGTTGACGGGGCAGCCGCCCACGAGCTCGACGCTGTTGTAGTCGATCCGCACATCGTATGCGAAGGTCATCCCTGTCTGGTCGACCGTGTAGTCGAAGGCCAGCCAGCCATCGATCAAGGTGTCGGTGACCGTGATCTTCCCGGTGTAGATGAAGGTGTAGCCCTGGGTTTCGAGGGCGAGATCGATCTCGATGGTGTCGCCGCTCACGGTGACCGAGCCCACGATGCCGTAACCGGCCTCGTTGCAGTCGTAGGTGACCGTGTCTCCGCTCACTGTATAGCAGTCTGTGGTGAGCGCGAACTTAGACGACTCCAGTGTGCCGTAGGCCGTGTCATAGGGGCTGCCGGCGGAGCCGGCCTTGGCCGCCATCTTCGTGCTCCACAGGGCGCTTGCGCTCCCGAAGACGGAGCCAAGGCTCGCGAAGGTCATTTCCGCACCCGGGTCGGTCTTGAGCGCGCCCACCTCCGCACCGGATTCGACCAGGGCCTGGGAGCTGGTCTCCACCTGCTCTTGCTGGTCTGCGTTCAGTTTCACCACGGAGCTGCCGCCGTCGTCGCCGCACGCGGCCATGAGCGCCGCAGACAGGATCATAAGGATGATCTTTCTCATCTCGTCCTCCTCCAGATTGTAGTCGTCATCGGTCTCTTGATGACTCTATGCGTCGCCGCTGTCGAGGTCAACACCCGTGGTCCTTGACCTCGCTGCGATCAGGGACCAGATTAACAAGGACATCCACCTAGAATTGCAGGGAGGTTTCTATCATGCGACGGGCATTTGCGACCGTTCTCCTGGCCACCATGCTGATCTTCTGCGTCTCGCCGCCGGCGTCTGCGGGATACTACCACGACCAGATCCTGCTGCAGGCAGTGTTGGTCAAAGATCTCGCAGCGGTCCGTAAGGCTCTGGAGGACGGTGCGTCCCCGGACGCAGCGGATTTGAATGGCAACTCGGCCCTCCACTTCGCCGCCTTCAAGGACTGGCTCGTTGGCTGCGAGGAGCTCCTGAAGGCGGGCGCAAAGGTCGATGTGAGCACCAAGGACGGCACGACGCCCCTTCATGCAGCGGCCGTGGAGGGGGCAGCGGACGTGGCGAGGAAGCTGATCCAGAAGGGGGCCGACCCGAAGAAGTCGAGGGACGGCGGATGGGCCGCTGTCCACATGGCGCGTCAGGGCCACGAACCGGCGGCGCGTGTTCTCTACTCCCGGGGCGGCGGTCTGGACGAGAAAAACGCAGCGGGGGAGACGCCGCGGACGCTCCTGGAGGACAATGGAAAGCTCGCTACGCTCCTCGACTAGGACGCAGCGTGCCAGGGCACGAAGTTCCGTCCCCTCCACCTAGCGGTGCTTGCCGGGGATGCGGAGATGGTGGCGTTCCTCCTGAAACGGAAGGCGCCGGTGAACGAGCTGAGCGGCGGGAGCGGGGCCGCGCTCCACCTCGCTGCCAGGGAGGGGCGCCTCGACCTCGTGAAGCTCCTCATCGATAAGGGCGCGGATACCAACCTCCCGGCCAGACAATCGAGGCGGGGATCTGAACGCACAAACTCCGCTGGACATGGCGATCTACCCCGAGCTGATCAAGATCCTTGAAGCTGCGGGCGCCAAGCGATCGAAGTGACTGGATCAGTCGTCCTCCGGGACCAGGTCCTTGACGACGGTCGCGAGGTCCGACCCGGCATCGATCTCGAATACAGTCTCCGTGTCCGATGCGGATGGTGCGGGAGGGGCCTCAGCCCCGAATTCCCTCATTGTGGGAGGCCCTTCAGGGCCGAACGCGGCCGGCGGTGCCGGCCGAAGAGTCGGCCCTGAAGGGCCTCCCACAGTTCTCCTGAGCGGGCGTGGCGCGTCGTCGACCGGATCCTCCTCCGGGGTCCCCTGGTCCATGACCGCCCGGGACCATGACCGCCGCGCGTCCATCCACGTCCGATAGCGCTCCCAGGTATACATCCCGTCGCCTCCGCCGGTCTCCAGGACCGACGTGAGCTTGGAAAACTCCTGCTGGCGGATCACCGAGCGGGACGCTGAGTTGGCTCGTAGGATCTCGCACTCCGGCACCCGGAGATCCAGGTCCGCCCGGTATGTCAGGCGCTGGCAGATCACAGCGAGGAGACAGTCGGCGAGCTGCCCGGCGATGCCCCTCTGGATCTCCGCAGGGAAAGCGTTCACCAGCCGCTGGAGCGCCTCCGCCGCGGTGGCGGAGTGGACCGTCGCCAGGACCAGGTGTCCGGTCTCCGCTGCGTTGAGGGTCAGCCGCATGACCTCCGGCTCCCTGAGCTCACCGACCATGAG
>CAZNWW010000641.1:0-2917 GCA_964576155.1 uncultured Myxococcales bacterium
TGTCCACCAGCCCGGTCATGAGCAGGCCGACGAGGTCTACCAGGGGGAATTCCAGGAGATCCGGCCCGATACCGTGCCGCAGCGCAACCCAGGTCCGCATGGTGTCAAGTCGATCCGGCCCAGTCAGATCCTTGTAGCCGAACGACTCCACGATACCTGCGCCAGGGCCGTCCGCCTGGATGGGTGCCAGAGCCAGGAGGAGCCAGATAGTCCACACACCCACATCTCCCTCCTCGTCGCAAGTTGAGACTATGTTACATTATTGGAGAGGGAGGTCCCATGGAAGCGCTGCGGACAATCGATGAAATACGACTGGTCCGACTCCTCAGGCGGGACGAGCGGGAGCGACTCTTCCTCGGTACCCCCGCCGACGCTTCTGATCCGACCCACACGGAACTGGTCCATCTCTTTGCCCTCCCCAGGGGTGCTGACACCGCGGCCCATGTCGAGCGATTCCTGGCGCCGGTGCGCTCTTATGCGGCCATCGGGGGAGTCGGCCCTGAAGCGGTCTGCGACCGTCCCACAGGGGGGAGAGTGGGGCTCCCATGTATCCTCGGGATGGGTCGAAAGGAGCCCTCGAGCCTGTTCCTCGTGCTCGAAGATCCTGCGGGGTTACCATTGGTACGGATCCTCGTCGAATCCCCGGACTGGGCACAGCAGGGCGGCCGCGCCTGGCTGGCGTCCCTGTGCCGGATCCTCTCCAGGCTCCACTCCCGGGACCTGGCCTGCGGCCGCGTCCTCCCGCAGCACCTTCTCGTGGATCGCAGGGGCGACGCGATCCTGACCGAACCCCTCACCATCCCTGTGCTCCATGGGATCCATGGCGGAATCCCTTTCCAGGATCCGGCCTTCCTGCGGCTGCATCCGGCTCCGGGATCCACCCCGCCCGAGCTCCTCGTGGACGGCGGCCCCACGCCGCCGGGCGACGTGTTCCAGGCTGGGATCTTTCTCCATCGTTTCCTGACAGGTCGCCCCCCCTACGGCGAGGGGAGCACCTTGGAGATATTCAACCGCGTGCGCTCGGGCCGCCTGGAACACCCCATCCCCGAGGTCGAGGGCGTCCTGGCGGGTCTCGGCGCTGCCTGCCTGGCCCCGACCCCGGGGGATCGCCCCACCGCGGAAGAGCTGGCCGACGCCCTCAAGGCCAACGCTCCCGAGACCATGCCCTCCGGCGACATGGATGGGTCGCGGTACTCCGACACCTTCCCGCCCCTCCTACAACTCCATGACGGGGAGGGCACCGGCAACGCCACACCGTCAGAGGCGACGCCTCCCGTCCCCACGGAGACGGGCCGGGAGCAAGCCATGGCTCAACTCGACGTCATGCTCCGGCAGGCGGCGTCGAGCCGCAAGCCGACCACCCGCAACAACTTGGCATGGCTGCTGGGTCTCCTGCTTGTCATCGGGCTGACGTTCTTCCTCCTGGAGATCTTCGGTGGACGGACCACGGCTCCCACGAGCCGGATCGGCCCCGAGCGCCATGGCAGGACACACGCACCCTCGATCCATGGCTCGGCGAGTCTCAGGGGCGGGCAGCGGTCCTGGCATCTGGACGGCATCCCGGATTCCCTGTGTGACCTGATCGAGGTCCTGGGCTTCCCCATCCGGGACATTCCCCTCGAGACCCGCCGCGCCGGCGGGGACTGTGATGTGATCACCGAGGGAGCGGACGGTCTCCGCCACCGCTTCTCCTTCCCGAAGTGCCACAATCTGGCCCGGGTCTGCACCTTGGACAAACACGGCGGCTGCGCCCCGCGACCCGACGGCACGATAGCATTCCGCGTGCTCTACGATCCGGACGGCCGTCCCCATCTCCTCCAGGCCCTCGGCCCGAAGGAAGATGTCCTCCGCAATATCGAAATCCCCTGATCCGAGCCCGAACCGACCAGAATTGCCCTGGCCTGGATTTCTCACCACACGCCTATGTGAAGTCGTCGAGGCCCTGTGAGGTCGGACTGCCCGGACCAGAGCAACCGGAAGCGGTGCCAGAGGTACCGTTGAGGATTGCGTCGGGAGGAACAGGCCGAGATCGCAGGAAAATCGGCGGCTGCAGCAGGCGAGTGGTGATAATTCCAGGCTAGAACTTGGCTTCCAGGGAGAGGCTGTAGATGTCGTAGGAGGTCTCGTATTTGCCCGCGTTGACCTTGTGTTTCTCCAGCGGGTCGTCGTCGATCAGGGGGAACTGCGTATATATCGAAGCGTCCTCCAACGGAACGATTCGGTCCTGCTGGAAGATGTGTGAGTATGCGAACGACAGATCGAACCATCGATAGTGCAGGGTGAAACCTGTCCCGAGGCCAAGACGGTCGAAGCTCGCGAAGTCGATGTTCGTATAGGCCAACGGAACTGCTCCGGTCTCATAATACACCCCCAATCGTAGGTGCACCCACTCCACGATGCGGACGTCGCCACCGAGCCGAACAGACCAGGTATCCTTGAACTTCTTGGGCACCTTGACCGGATTGAACCAAAGTTTCTTTGCGTCCTTGACGTTATCGGGGTCCTCGCTCACTAATTTCATGTAGCCCCTGAGGTCCGCGGCGTAGTTGCCCATCACCGACCAACCCTCCCAGACCACGTCGAGCTCTATGTCGAACAGCTGCTCATCCTCGGTCAGGGGATGGATATACTGGATCCCAAGACGCGCCACCATCGGGAGCTTCATCGAGAACGTGACCGGAATCTCCTTCGTCTTCTTACCATTATTATCGAACGCAACGAGGCCTTCACCGGTATTGATCCCGCTCTCGTAAATGCTCTTGATGAAATCACCTTGGAAGTTCAGGTCTACCGTGCCCGTGGCTTCGATGTTGTTGGCGAAGCCTTTGTCGAACGGGAACCGCAGGGACGCTCCGATCCGCAGCCGGTCAATCGGTTGGACCCAGGTCCCCAGGGTGGCAGCAAAGTTGAAGTGATC
>CAZNWW010000642.1:0-2535 GCA_964576155.1 uncultured Myxococcales bacterium
CCAGGACCTTACCGGACGTGATCTCGTCACCACCATGAGCAAACCGGTTGGCGAAGAGCACCCGGTCCGGCCGCGTCGCCGGGTCCGGCATGATGAAGTTCGCCGCGCCCGAGAACGCACCCGGGGACTCACCGGAGAGGTCGTTCCCCAGATCGTACAGCCCGCCGTATCGAAAACCTGCAGGATCAACCAGGGTCTCGGTGCGGATGAGGCCGTCGTCGGTCCAGCCCACGTCCCCTTCGGAGGTCTTGTAGGTCCCGATCCAGGGATCCTCGCCGGTCCAGAACGAGAACCGTCGGGGCTCGTCGCAGGCATTGCGGATGTGAGACGCAATGATGACATGGGTTGCGCCTCGGGCCCAGAGGAGGTACCGGGTCACCTCCCAGCACCCGCCCCGGTTCAAGGACCTCAACACGAGGCTTCCCTGGCTCCCATCCCTGAGGATCTCCCCGTCCAGGTACTCCATGCGGACGCCGTCGTCGCCCCGGCCGAAGTTCTCGCTCCAGCCGCTGTCGTACTCGATGCCCTCCTCGTGGTCCCAGAGGCTCTCGTCCTGCGCACAGAAGAGGTTGAGCGTCGGGAAGCCCTCCTCGGGCTCCGCCGGGGTCCACAGCAGCCCCGAGCCGTTCATGCTGCCGATCCAGAGCCCGCCTGCGTACCCCGGATACCGACACTGCAGGCAGAGATCATACCGATCTCCGTCGGGCATCCGTTGGGTGATCATCCCCTTCCCAGTCCCCGGATCCCACTCCACCGTGAACCCCGCTCCGGGAGCCGCAGCTTCTTCCTGCTGTGGGAGGGCCTTAAGGCCCGACTCCCCCTCCCCCGCGTCCCCCGTCGAGGGCGCGCGCCGGCAAGCGAGTGACAGGACAATCAGGATGAAGAGGAGGCGTAGATTCACGCGGCGCGGCGCCGATACAGGAGCACGAGCAAGCCGAGCATAAAGAGGATCCCGGGCAGAGCGACCCCGGCGCCGACGCCGCAGGTCGAGCCATCGTCGTCGGTCACCTCGGGCTGCGTGGGCCCCGGCTCCTCGCCCGGACCCAGGGCGTCGGTGCCCGGTTCGGGCTGGACCGTGTCCTCACCAGCGGGGGCGGTGTCCTCACCGGGCCCGACCGGTGTGTCCTCGCAGTACACCTCACAATCCAGGCCCTTGGGCCACGGGGACTCCGGGATGTTCCAGGGCGCCACGTCGCCATCCGGTTCCCAGGGCTCCCACTCCCGGGGCGCAGGCGGCGGATCCGTGACCTGGATGGTCATGGCCCCGCCCAGCCAGTTCTCTCCGTCGAAGAGGAGCTTGTAGCTATGCTCACCCACCGCAACGTCGCAGTCACACACCTGCCAGGCGTGGTAGGTATCGATACCGCTACCACCATTGATCGCGACCCCGGTGGGGCCCTGGAACTCGCTGGTGAGCGGCGTCCCGTCCTTCTCCAGACCCGTGGGCAGGTTGCACCAGCCCGGCTCCGGATCGTCGGTCTCGCACATGTACGAGATCTGGACATGCATGGTCTCAGGCACCTGCAGGCCGTGGTTCGTCTCCATCATGATGGGGTTCGCAGTCGCCGCGGCCGGCGCCAGCAAGGCGATCATCGCAACGAGGTGGGGGATCCTCATGGCGTCCTCCTGCAGTTCTGGTTCCTGGACAGGATACGCTTTACAGGATCCAAGGTCAAAGTACGGCGATGCCGCCCACGATGATGGTGAGGACCTGCTCCATCGGAAGCTCAGGCTCGAAGAGGTCCATGGAGAAACGAAGCCCGTGGATGGTGAGGATCTCGGGGCATGAGAGGAGGACCTGGACAGGCTCCGTGGGTTCAGCGGCGTGGGCAGCGAGAGGCCAGGCGTGGAGAGGTTCCTCGTCCTCGTCCAGAGCAACCACGGTGACGAAGTCCGAAGCAGGACGGACCACCTTGCCCGGTGAGACGGCGACCGACGGGAGCAGGTGGAACGACAGGGCCTGGGCTGTGCCCACGACCAGCGGCTCCACAAAGAGCAGGGTCACGCCGAGCTCTCCATCCTGACCGGCCGGCAAGCTCACAAAGGCGAGAGACGAAGGCACGAAGTCGAGCTGCAGGGCCTGCTCCTCGCAGTCGGTGAAAGAGCCAGCCAAGGTCGCGTAGGTCTGACCGTCCGCAGTATTGGGCAAAGGCAGCGCGTTATCGAAGCGAATCCCGGCGAGCGTCTCTCCGCAGAGGACGTCGGTCTGATCTCCGCCCCCGGCCGGGACGCCCTGGAAAGGCCCAGCCACCCGGGCACCCAGATGGAGGTAATCGGAATGGAGCGGCTCCACGGCCACCCAGAAGAGGCCATCACCGATGCCGGTCAGGTCGACCATCGCTAACGCGGAATCGACCTCATGGACCCCGAGGATACGCGCGTCCGTCCCCGCAGGGTGGGTCAACACGTGGACCCGCCATGCCTCCTCGTAGGGCATGGCGTCCCAGCTCAGCTCCACGCCGCCGGCCTCGTCGACGCCCCATTGGACAACAGGCGGTGGGTGCAGCAACGTCGCATCGACCCCCGCGATCAGCA
>CAZNWW010000642.1:2545-2911 GCA_964576155.1 uncultured Myxococcales bacterium
GCGCAGGGTCACTACCCCGTAGTTGCAGTCCTCCGGGTCGAAGGAGCGGCCCGTTGGGGGTTCGTCGGTGTACATGAACCAATGCCAGCCCGTGACGTAGCCGGTGCCCCCGTGGACACGCTCGATGAACCAACGCGACGACCACTCGTAGAACTCGGCCCGATCCTGCTGAGTGGCCACGGTCTTTCCGCCGCCGTAGGTGTTGGGGAGGCCGGAGTCCGCGGCCCGGATCCCGTACTCTGAGACGATGAAGGGCTTGACCCCGCCTGCGCCCTCGAACGCGGCCCCGGATTGGGCCTCCCAGCGCTCTTCGGGAGGCGCGCCCAGCATGAAGTCGATCATGGGATCGCTCTCGATGTAGTAATC
>CAZNWW010000643.1:0-955 GCA_964576155.1 uncultured Myxococcales bacterium
CAGGTCCACCGCTTTTCCCGTAGACAGGTCCTTTGTGTAGCGCATGCCGGCGGGATAGCCCAGGCGCTTCTTCCCCGCCTTGATCGCCGCCTCGAACTTATGGACCACACCATCCACGGGGCCGATGCTCCCGTCTGGGTTGATGGTACCGGTGATGGTGGCGTCGGGACGCACCGCGTCGCCACGCAGCGCCGCCACCACGGCGACGGTGAAGAGCGCGCCGGCGGAGGGGCCGTCCACTTTCTCTGAGAGGCTCTCGGTCTCCACCCAGTAACGATGCTCGGTGGGGAAGATCCCTACGAAGAGGCTCCCCAGGAGGACCGATTGCCAGATCGTGGCACGCCAGGAAGGCCCGGTACCCGCAGCCTTGGTCTCGAAGATGCCCACCTGGAGACCCGGTTCATCCGATGGAGCTACGTGAATCTTCGCATGGGACAGCCCGCCCTTGTACTCGCCGTGGGGCCGCGACACCCAGAGGAAGTCGATGGCCGCGGTGCGCTCACCGACCGGGGGACCAGAGCAGGCGGTGAGAGCGAGAGACACGGCAATCAAGACTGAAACATAGGGGCGAATCATGCGTTGACCTCCCGGGGTATAACCCCTCCAGGATAGGACGCGCGCCCGGGAGAAACAATTTGATTTGAAGACCGCTTTGAGTTATGGCTTGTTCGCCTGTGGGACCCACGGGGGAGGTGACGTTGGAACCCCAGATTGCGAGAGCCGGACTGATCGACCTCGACATCACGGTCTTGTTCCAGCTCGGCCTCTTTCTGGTCCTCCTGGTACTCCTCAACAAGCTCGCATTCCAGCCCCTGCTCGCCCTCTTCGCAGAGCGGCGCAAGCGAACAGAGGGTGCGCGGATCGCAGCCAACGAAGCCGCCAGACGGGCCGAGCGGTTGGAGGAGACCGTCCAGGCGAGCCTGGCGGACGCGAACCGGGCAGGTACCGAGGAGCG
>CAZNWW010000643.1:965-2903 GCA_964576155.1 uncultured Myxococcales bacterium
GACGCGGCCATAGCCGCCGAGGCCGAGGCCCTGGGTAAAGAACGTGCCGACTCAGCTGCACGCCTCCAGACGGAACGCGACCGTCTCGGTCGGTCTCGTGAGTCGATCCTCCCGGACCTGGATCGCTCGTCCCGAGAGCTGGCCGAACAGCTCGTGACCAAGCTGAACATCGAGGGCTGACCATGCGGACGCGGACGGGACTATTCCTCCTTGGCGCCTTGTTCGTCCTGTTGACGCCGGCGCTGACGCTGGCCAGCGGAGGCGGAGGCGGCGAGGGCGGCCACGGAGCTTCGCTGAAGATACACGGCTACTACCTGATCAACTTCCTGGTGTTCCTCGGCCTCATCTACGTGCTGGCGGGGGACAAGATCAAGGCAGCGGTCCGGGACCGGTCCCGGTCCGTGGGCAAGGAGATCCTGGAAGCCGGAGCTGTGTACACCGAGGCACGTCAACGTGAAGAAGAGGCCAAGACCGCGCTGGACGAGACGCCGGCTCGCACAGAGGAGATCCAGGAGACTTTCTCCGCGGAGGGCGCCCGTCTGGTCGAGACCATCCAGGCCCGCACGGAGAGCGAGAAGGTGAAGATCCTCAGCGCCTCACAAGCCGCCGCAGAGGCGGAACGTATAGCCATGCGTCGGACGCTCTCCCGGGAGCTGGCCGAACGGACCCTCGACGAGGCTCAAAAGCTCATCGAGGCCCGCAAGTCCACCATGAACCAGGACCGGCTCTTCGAGGGCTTCATCGCCGGCCTCGAGGCCGGCGGGGAGAGGGAGGCCTCGTGAGCACTGTCATACGGATCGGCACCTCTCACCGTCGTTACGCCAAGGCCCTCATGGCCATGAACGCGGAGCCCGCCGCCGGACGTCAACTCCTCGATGAAATGCGCAAGGCCGAGGCAGCCGTCGAGGCGTCCTCGGTGCTCCGAGGGCTCCTGGTGAGTCCCCTGGTGGACCGCGGCCGCAAGGCCTCCCTGGTGAAAGAAATCGCCGAGCATCTGAGCCTCGGGCCCATCGCCACCCGTTCGTGGGACCTCGTGGTCCGGCGCGGCCGCTCGGAGGAGCTGCCCGGGATACTCTGGCAGTTCGAACGACTCCTGGACGACGCCGAGGGCAAGGCCCGGGCCGAGGTGCACAGCGCCTCTCCCCTGGATCCTGCGAAGCGGCGCCAAGTGAAGGACGCCCTGGACAGAGTGTCCGGGCGGGACGTGATCTGTGAGTTCGGCGAAGACCCGGCCCTCCTTGGGGGTCTGGTCGCGCGCCTGGGCAACCAACTCTTTGATGGAAGTATCCGGGGCCGCCTCGAGCGGCTGCGGCGAGATTGGCTCGGGGGCTGACGACCCCTGTTGAAGGAGACTCGATGAGCATCGACGTCGCGGAGATCAGCAGAATCATCAAGCAGCAGATCGAGGGCGTGGACACCGGCCTCGACACCGCAGAGGTCGGGACGGTCCTCGCCACCGGCGACGGCATCGCCCGGGTCTACGGCCTGGACAACTGCATGGCCGGCGAGCTGCTCGACTTCCCCCACGGGGTGAGCGGTATGGTCCTCAACCTCGAGGAGGACAGCGTCGGCGTCGCCCTCCTGGGGGAGGCGATGAAGATCCGCGAGGGCGACGTGGTGCGCCGCTCCGGCCGCATCGTGGAGGTCCCCGTCGGCCCGGCCTTGGCCGGCCGTGTAATCAACGCGCTCGGGGAGGCTATCGACGGCCTGGGGGACATCTCCTCGGAGCACACCCGTCGGGTGGAGATCAAGGCCCCCGGAATCGTCGAGCGGCAGCCCGTCAAAGAGCCCCTCCAAACCGGGCTCATCGCCATCGACGCGATGACCCCCATCGGGCGCGGCCAGCGGGAGCTGATCATCGGTGATCGGGAGACCGGGAAGACCGCGGTCGCCATCGACACGATCATCAACCAGAAGGACACGGACGTCCACTGCATC
>CAZNWW010000644.1:0-2893 GCA_964576155.1 uncultured Myxococcales bacterium
GACGAGCGGGTGCCCCTGGTCCCCGTCGCCGGCGGCTCCGGGGTATGCGGCGGGTCGATCCCCCTGGAGGGGGGCGTGCAGCTGGACTTGAAGCGCATGCGCGGCCTCCTGGACGTGGACAGGGAGCAGATGGAGATCGAGGTGGAGCCCGGGTACAACGGGCTCCTCCTGGAGGAGCGTCTACAGCGCATGGGTCTCACCCTGGGCCACTACCCCTCGTCCATTGCGTGCTCCACCGCGGGGGGGTGGGTCGCCACCCGGTCTGCGGGGCAGTATTCGAGCCGGTACGGCAAGATCGAGGACATGGTCTCGGGCCTGGAGGTGATCACGCCGGGACGGGGCTGTATCCACACGGGGGTCCTCGCCGGGGCAGGCCCCGCGGACCCGTGGAACCAGATCTTCACGGGCTCCGAGGGCACCCTCGGCGTGATCACCCGCGCCCGCCTCCGGGTCCACCGGGCCCCTGAGACCATGGACTTCCGGGGCTTCGGCTTCCGCAACCCCCGGGACGGCCTGGCGTGCATGCAGCGGATCATGCAGTCCCGCCTGCGCCCGGCGGTGGTGCGCCTCTACGACCCCTTCGACAGCGTCCTCGTGGGCTTCCATCGCAGCACCGACGACGGCCAGGACGTGGCCGCGGCGGCCGCTAACCACCGGAACCCCTGGATCGCCCGAGTCCTGGCGTTGCTGTCCGGGGAGCTGGAGGACAAGGGGATGTCCCTCCTCCTGCGACGGCCCGAGCTCCTCAACCGGGTGGCCCACTGGCTGCCGGTCCCCTGCCTCCTGGTGGTGGGGGACGAGGGCTCCGAGGCTGAGGTCCCGCGCTCCCTGAACGCCATGTCGGCCATAGCGCGGGAGCTGGGCGGCAAGGATCTCGGTGCAGGGCCCGGGTGGTCCTGGTACCGGAACCGTCACAACGTCTCCTACAAGCAGAGCAAGATCTTCATGCGGGGCGCCTTTGTGGACACCATGGAGGTCGCAACCACCTGGGAGCAGGTACACCGGCTCTACCGCAAGGTGGTGGAGGCCCTGTCACCCCACGTCTTCGTCATGGCCCATTTCTCACACGCCTACGCGGAGGGCTGCTCGATCTATTTCACCTTCGTGGGATACCGCCGCAAGGCCGCGAACCGGGAGCGCCTCTACGGCCGGGCCTGGCGCCGGGGGCTGGACGTGGTGACCCGCTACGGAGGCACCATCAGCCACCACCACGGGATCGGGGTCCACAAGATGCGCGCCATGCCCCGGGAGCTGCCCGGGGGAGCGCAGGTCTTCAGGGCTCTCAAGCAGGTCCTCGATCCCCGGGGGGTCATGAACCCCGGCAAGCTCTGGCGTGAGGGGGAGAGGTGAGGGTGGAGCGGCGCACCTCCCAGGCGGCCCTGCGCCGTGACCTCCAGCGGGTCCTCCCGCGGCACCGGATGCGTGGCACCCGGGACCGGGGAAGAGGGATCATCGTGCGTCCGGAGAAGCCCGGCGAACTCCAGCAGATCGTACGGATCGCCTGGGATGCGGAGGTGCCGGTCCTGCCCATGGGTCTGTCCCACGCCCGGATCCAGCCCAAGGAGCTCCACCTGCGGGTGGACCTCCAGGGTCTCAACAAGATCCTCGAGTACGACGCGTCATCAGGCTTGGTCACGGTGCAGGGCGGGGTGACTCTTCGGGGGCTCTCGGACTGGCTCTCCAGCAAGAAGAAGGTTCTCTCCGTGCATTACATGGGCAACGACGGGATCCAGCTCTGGGAGTTCCTGTCGCAGCCCTGGGCCGGAGGATATGGCCCTGCAGCCGGGCACAAGCTGGACCAGGCGGTAGCGCTCTCGGCGCTCCTCCCCAGCGGAGAGGAGATCACATCCACGCTCTCGCCACGCCGTGCCGTGGGGCCGGATCCGAGCCGCCTCCTCCTCTCTGGTGAGGGTCGGTTCGCGCTCCTCACCCGAGCCACCCTCCGGGTCGTGGACGCGCCGGTGCGGGTTGCGCGGCTGGCCTTCGGTGGGCCCAAGCTGGCCCGACACCTCGACACCTTCTGGGAGCTGTGCGAGGCGATCCGCCCCGCGGAGATCCAGATCGTGTGTCGACGCCGGACCCTGACCGCGAAGGACGAGGGTTCTTGGTACACGGTGCTGTGGTGTCTATGGGGGGAGGGTCGCGATCTGGTCCGGCGCAAGGAGCTCGTGATCAAGGGCATGGCCCCTGCCTTCTCTGCCCTCCGCCTCCAGAACCCCTATGCGCTGGAGGGGACCTGCCCCATCAACGATACAGAGGGAGCCTACGCGGAGTACACCGCGCTGCGCCGGGACCTGCCGACGTTCTGCCGTCGCCTCGCGGACAACCTGCTCTCGGGCCGCATCGACGGGTACCGGGTCTTCGGCTTCCTGAACGGGGCCGTGTCCGTGGGCGCATCTTGCGGGCCCGAGGCCGAGGATGGCGGGGTGTCATACGGCGTGGACGGGCTGGCCGATGGGATCCCCGGGGTGCACCTTGGCAGCGGTCCCCCGTCGACCCGGGATCTCCAGGACGCATTGGCCGAGGCCCTTGACTCCCGGGGGACCTTCTCCCTGGTCCACCGTCTCTGGACCGGCAAGGCCGGGACCGGCGGTGAGGGGGGCGAATGAAGTGGACGCCCGACGAGCACGAGCTGAATCTCTGCGCGTATTGTCCAAACCTCTGTCTGGCCCGGTGTCCCGTGTCTCTCGCCGCCGGAGACCTGACCCTCTCCCCCTGGGGTAAGCAATCCCAGCTCTGGCGTCACCTGCGCGGCGTGCCCTGGGCGGGCGCGCCCGGAGTTCATCCCCTCTACATGTGCCTCGGCTGCCTGGCCTGCCAGGAGATCTGTCGCCACGGCGTCGACGTCCCGGCGTCGCTCTTTGCGGGGCGGGATCTCGCCCGGCAGGAGGCC
>CAZNWW010000645.1:0-2888 GCA_964576155.1 uncultured Myxococcales bacterium
CGGTGCGTCCTGTGGCCGCCGAAGCCGCCCGGCTCTTGAACGGGGCGCGGCGGAATCGTCAGGGTGGCTGGAACGTCCCCATGGCCGGGGGGCACGTGCGGATCGGCCAGGAGGAACTTTCCGGGCAGGTAGCCGGTGAGGAGATCTTCTTGACCCTGTCGGTGCCCCTGGGTGGACGGATCCCGTTCTGCTTCGCTATACGCCCGTCGAGTCCTCCGGTGCGCTGGGTTCACTTGGTGGAGAACACCCCGATCCCGGGGGCCCGCTTCGAGTTCCAGCTCAGCCCCGTCCCGATGGGCGGTGACCTCGAGGCAGCGTCCAACCACCCGGCTCTTCTGGGGGACTGGCTCCACGGCGAGACCCTCCAGACGATCCGGTCCCTCGGCGAGGCCGAGGTACCGGCCCTGCAAGGGCTCCACTTCGACGGTCGCCGCCTGGTGAGCCTCTGGGCCTGGCGCGATCCCCCCCCGGGGGCGGTCCTCCGCCTCGCCGCCATGCGCACCCTCCTCCTGGCAGGAGAGCTGGACAACCTGCTGGAGGACGTGCAGTTCAACCAACCGATCTGAGTCTGCGAGATAGATCTAAAGTCAGTCTCCGAGGCTCCGTAAGCGGGCTTGTCTTTTGACAGGTTGGTGACTCATGAACGCCCCCCGGTTCAAAAAACTTCCCCTCCTCGCCGCCGTCGCCCTGGTGGCCTCCGGCTGCTGGTCGGTGGAGTTGGAGCTGCCGGTGAGCACCGGCGTCGCGGTGGTCCAGGGCAACGAGATCCTGCACAAGGCCGGTGTTCGTCTCTTCGGCGAAATCTTTGATCCCGTCCGGGTGGACGAGGACATCGTCGACGTTGTCGAACTGTCCTCATTCTATATGGAGTCCTTCTACCTGGGACTCACTGACGACGCAATCGGTTACGGCGACAACGACGACCTCGGGTTCATCGATGAGATGATCGTCTATATCCGTCCGGCCAGCCCCCACTGCGGTCTCGCAGAGGTGGAGATCGCCCGCTTCGAGCGGGAGGCCGAACGGAGCACCGCCGAGGAGCTGGTCTTCTCGACGGCCCAACGCCTTGAGCTTCTGCCGTACCTCGAGTGCGGTTTCGAGCTGAGGTCGGAAGTGGAGGGCCTGGTCCCTTCCGACGACGTCAGCATAGAAGGTATCGCGATCTTCGTGATGGTGCCCGGCTCCTGACCCTCGACCGACCTCAACGGGCCCACCAACTTTCCTCAGTTCATTTTCGGGATCTTCAACTTTAAGGAGCCGGGACGCCATCCACCCCAGTGGAGGTGGCGGTAGATCGCCGCTGACGAGAGGACACGCTTGGTGTAGCGCCGGGTCTGGTCGTAGGGGATCCGCTCCACGAAGTCGTCCAGGCGACGGGTGGGCTCCCGAGCCCGCACGCGGTTGATCCCACCCTTCCCGCAGTTGTAGCCTGCCACCGAAAGGGCCGGGTGCTTCAGCTCGTCAAAGAGATAGCGCAGGAACTTCGTGCCGAGGGCAGCGTTGGTGTCAGGTCTCCTGAGCCGCCTCCGGCTCACCCGGATCGACGTCCCCTCGGCCATCCAGCGCGCGGTCTTCTCCAGAAGCTGCATCAGCCCCATGGCGTGCGCGTAGCTCTCCGCCCGGGGGTTGAATCCGCTCTCCTCCCTGATGATCCCATAGACAAGCCAGGGATCCAGGGACTGGCGCCGTGCGTGGCGCTCCACTACAGCGAGGAACGGGCGCGGGTAGGCCACCTCCCACCAGAACCTCGCCCCGTCCGTGGGTGGCTGGAGCAGGAGGTGGGGCAGACGCCGCCGGACGATATCGTGTGCGTAGATGTGGGCACCCTCGATATGGAGGAAGGCCACCTTGGCCAGGAGGAGGTTGTCCTCGACCGGGTCTCCGCTGACACCGTGCCAGGCCTCCTCGGCCCAGTCTCGGAGCCCGAGTCGTCGCAAGGCGAGCCCCCGACGTACCGTGGCGTCTTCGAGGAGCGGCGCAGCGGGGATCCCCTCCGGCCCTGGTGATGTGTCGGGTCCGGCGCTGGCAGCGCAGGCGTCCAGGGCCGCTTGTCCCTTGCTCTTCTTCCAGGCCTCGAGGCGCTCCAGGGCGAGGAGCGCGTACCAGGAGAACGGGTAGCTGCACACGATTTCTTCGAACTGCGCGCCCGCGTCTGCGTGGCGCCTGGTGCGCTGGAGCGCCCGGCCGCGCCAGTAGAGGAGGCGTCCCTGGCTGCGGTAGTCGGTGTTTCGTTTGAACCGGGGCGCAGCCTCGTCCACCCAGGCCAGGAGGTCGTCATAGCGCTTCTCGTCCCAGAGGATTCGTGCCAGGAGCCAGGCCCCCTCCGGGGCCATGTCACCGTTCCCGATACCCTTCACTAGCCGCTCGAGGTGCCCTCGGGCGGTCTTCGGGTCGTCCTCTCGGAGCGCGAGGCGTGCCAGGAGGATAAGCGCGTCGTCCGCGTAGCGGGAGTCCGGGTGGTTCACGGCCAGGCGTCCCAGCCATGCGCGGCAGCGGTGATCCTTCTTCGCCTTGAAGGCCGCCCGGCCTGCGACGAAGAGGATCTGCGCGGGGTCATCCTCGGTGGAGACATCGCAGCGTTCGAAGTACGGATCGTACCAGTGCATGGACTTGGTCTGCTCCCGCTGACGGGCCCTGGTCCTGCCCCCGAGGAGGTTGGCGCCGCACCAGGCGGCGGAGCCCTCCTTTGGTTTGCCGTCGAGGACCTTGCGGGCCGCGCCCAGCGCATCGGTGTAGCGATAGGCGTCGTAGAACCGGTCCCCCCGCTCCAGGCGCTCAGCAGGTGTGAGGGGCCGCCGCAGGTCCCGGTGAGCGGCCTCGAGGACCTCCCGGAGTTGTTTTGCCTGGTCCGCAACGGAGCGTGTAGGGTGGCGTACCTGGGTGCGCAC
>CAZNWW010000646.1:0-2887 GCA_964576155.1 uncultured Myxococcales bacterium
GGGTGCGGGCTCGACAGAGGGCTCCGGACCCGGCTCATCAGGACAGAAGTCCAGCCCGGCCTTGATGATGATGAAGCTGTCGATGAGCTCCACATTGGAGGGGTCGTTGCCGAGGGTCTGCTCCGCGGTGGCGATGGCCTCGTAGGTGAGGGACGGCCCGTTGATGGTCACGGACACGAAGTGGTGCTTGCCGGAACAGACCGCGCTGCCCGTGGCCTCGCCGCAGATCCAGCTGATCAGGTCCAGCTCCACGCCGAAGATGTCGAATTCGTCGTACACGAAGGCACCGGCTCCCCCGGTGATCACGTACACCGTACCGTCGTGGAAGCCCTCAGAGGGGGTCCCCTGCAGGTTGCCCGGGCCCTTGTTCAGCGGGGCGAAGCGCTCGTAGTAATGGTTGTGACCGGCGAAGACTATGTCCACGTGGTGCTTGTCGAAGACCGGGACCAGGGTCGGGTTCTGATCCTGTTCGTTGGGGGGATGGTTGAACTCGAAGTCCCAGAATCCCAGGTCGAAGGCCTCGTGGCTGGTATAGGGGGGGTGATGGAGGACCACGATCTTCCAGGGTCGCGGGTTGTCCGCGAGGACCTGGTCGAGCCAGTCCGCCTGCTCCTGGAAGGGGGAACTCCCCCCTTCGAAGGTCTGGGAGGACAGGGAGACGAAGATCGCGTCGGGGGTGGTGAAGAAGTAGTAATCCTCGGTCTGTGTGACGCTGTTCCGAGGGTAGCTGAAGAGCTGGTTGTAGTTGGCGCTGTCGCCCTCCCCCGGCCCGTCGTCGTGGTTCCCGATTGAGGCCATGAGCGGGGTGTTGGCCAGGTAGTAACCCGAGGACTCGAAGAAGGTACGCCACTGGCCGGTCTCGCCCCCATCCTTGACGATGTCTCCCGAGTGGAGGAGGAAGAGGGGATCGTCGGCGATGGACTCCGAGAGGATCGGGTTCCAGTGGATCTGGGGCAGCCAGTCCGTGTCGGGGCGGTTGTCCCCGAGAACCACGAACCGGTAAGGCTGGCAGGGGATGTCGGGCGCGGTCTGGAAGGAGAAGGTCGACGACCACTCCCCGGGGCCGCCGACCTGGTAGCTGTAGGTTGTGTCCGCGGTGAGACCGGTGAGCTCGACCACGTGGATCGCGCCGAGCTCTCCGTTCCCCTGGAAGCTCTCACCGGTGACCTGGTCGTCCAAACCGCCGTCTACGCCGAAGCGGACCACGTTGGGGTCCTGCACAGCATCCGTGGCCCAGGTCACGGTCATGGTCGTCGAGGTGTCCGCGTAGCTGTAGGAGAGGTGAACGTCCCTGGGGACGCCCGCAGATGCCGTCCCGGCCAGTGCGACCAGCCCCACTGCCAGGAGACCGGCGCCGGTGCGCCGACGGCCCAGGAACCACGAAAGGGCGAGGACGATGAGGAGCCAGGTGGCAGCCGGTGAGGCGCCGGTCCCCGCGGCGCAGCCGCCGGACTTGCCGCCATCGGACGAAGGAACCTCACCGCTGACGCCGGAGCCGGTGGTGTCCGCAGACCCATGGGCGTCGGGAGTCACCGCCACGTCCTCCGACGATACGGCGCCATCGGCGGGCGCCGCGTCGGGGGCCAGGACGATGTCCTCGTCGATGTCCGTGATCACGTCGTCCTCGATCGGCGGCGGACAGAGCCACTCGCACACTCCGTCGGTGCACAGGAACGCGCCGTCGACACAGCCCGACAGCGGCGGGTTGTCCGCGCAGTCTCCGTCCTCCAGGCATTCCGCCTCCGGCGTACAGGCCCATAGGCAGGTCTCTTCGGGGGTGCACTCCCACTGACCCGGGCACGCGCCCTCATCGGGCTCAGGGCAGTCCTCGGGGCCCTGGCAGGGAGGAGGAGGTGCGCAGACCCAGACGCACTCCAAATCGACGCAGCCCCACTCGCCCTCGCAGGTGCCGGGCTCGCCGCCCGCGCAGTCCTCCGGCGCCAGACAGGCAGGAGGCGTCCCCAGCTCGATCTCGTCGATGATCTGGGTGTTGTCGACGTCCCAGGTGGTCATCTTCACCCAGTCCCCGGCTATCTCCACGAGCTGGAAGTTGTGGACAGACTCCACCATGAGGATCTCGTGGGGGAACATCTGGTTCATGAAGTCAGGTTTGGAGTCGTACAAGGGCGCGCCGCCGCCGCCGGTGACCACATAGTGGAGGCCGTTTCCGCTGATCCCGTGCTCGTAGAGGTGGTCGTGTCCGGAGAAGATAATCCGCACCTTCGAGGTGGCAAAGACCGGCAGGAGCTCCCGCATGGCCGCGGAGCCCGTGCGATTCTCCTTGGACGAGTAGGGACCCTCGTGGACGAAGACGAAGACATGATCGATGACAGGATCCGCCGCGGCCGCCTCGAGATCGTCCTTGATCCAGGACTCCTGATCCGCGGTGTAGCAGTTGTCGTACATCTTCCCCTGGAGGATACAGAGGTACCAGGGGTTCACGTGGACGAAGCCGTCGATGACGATGAAGTGGACGTTCCCGTAGTCGAAGCTGTAGTAGCTCATCTCCCCGGAGCCGCTGGAGGCCGAGGGGGTGTGGAAGAGGCGCTCCACGATGGGGATCTCGCCATCGTGCTCCTCGTGGTTCCCCACCACCGGGTAGAACGTCCTCGACCGGACCAGGTCAGCCTCAATCCCGAAGAACACGTCCCATTGATCCTCCGTTTCGCCGTCGCTGACCATGTCACCGGTGTTCACTACGATCTGGAACTCATCGGCGAGCATCATGTCCACGACCATGGAGTGGGACGCACTGTCAGAGCGGTTGTCCCCGAAGACCATGAAGTTGAAGGGTCGCGGCCAGTCCGGCGCCGTGCGGAAGGTCCCTGGCGATGCGAGGGTCCCGGAGCCGTCACGAACCTCGTACATGTAGTCACTGTCCGCCGGG
>CAZNWW010000647.1:0-1304 GCA_964576155.1 uncultured Myxococcales bacterium
GGAGCTTCCCGCTTGGCGCCGTAGAACACGATCTCTCGCCTGCCCTCGTCGTCGGCGAGTCGGCCGGCCAGGCGCTCCCGGCTGGAGCCGTGGAGCGTCAACTCCAGCAGCTCGGGGGTGGTCTCCATGGCGAAGAGCCAAGGGCCCTCCACCTCTACGTTCTCGGGCAGGAACTTGCTCAGATCTATGGATTGCACAGGGGTGGGCAATACCGCCAGCGCCGGGGCCGGATCGACGGCGACCGGCATCTCCGGTTCCGGGGCCGGCGAGGAGTCGGACACGTCAGCGCACGCCGCCAGCCAGGAGAACATGAGTCCAATCGTGAGTATTCGTATTGTCGTCTTCATGTTCAACCTCCTAGTAGTCCGTTGCGCCGGTACAGCCGGAACCCGTGCCCCAGGTCTTCACAACACCGCTGATGGTGAACCACCCCACGGTGAAGGGGACGACCCGGATCGTAAAAGATGCGCCGCCCACCGGGCTGCCGATGAGGCCGCCACATCCGTACCCGGCCGAGACCCCGACGTTCGCGCACGCGTTGGCCGTCGCGCCGACACCCACCAGGGTCTCTCCGAAGGCCTTGATGCCGCAGCTCCCGCCGCCGTTGGCGCCCCCCTTGACACGTACGGTGACGAAGCCGGATCCGGCCGGGCAGTCGCACAGGGGTCCCCACTTGCCGTTACCGGAGAGCGACCCGCCGATGGAGCCGCCGATGCTCACGCCGCATTTGGCCTCGAACTTCCAGATGGTGAACTTCTTCTCGGGCTCCCAGGAGCGGGAGACCGTGGCGCCACCCTGGAGGGTCCCGCCGCAGCAGGTGTTTCCTTCGTCGCAGACCCACTGGGGTGGATCCTCGCAGATCATGGCCTTCTCGCATTGCCCGCCGAGCTCAGCGCACAAGGAGGAGTAACCTTGAGGTCCGCATTTCGACGACTCCTCGGCCGGGAAGGGATGATAATGATCGCCCTCGGCGCGGCGGTGGGCGTTGCGACGGGCTTCGGGGCCGTTGGCTTCCGGAAGCTGATCGGCCAGGTCCATGCGGCCTTCTATTCAGGAGGGGTCGGCGCATTCCCTGACAGCCTGACATGGCTGGGGCTGATCCTCGCACCCGTGATCGGCGGGCTCCTGGTGGGCCTGTTGGTCTACTACTTCGCGCGGGAGGCAAAGGGGCACGGTGTTCCCGAGATCATGGAGGCCATGACCCTCCGGGGCGGGCGAATTCGCCCCGTGGTCGTGCTGGTCAAGACCATGGCCTCGTCCATCTGTATAGGCTCAGGGGGCTCCGCCGGGCGGGAGGGCCCCAT
>CAZNWW010000647.1:1314-2885 GCA_964576155.1 uncultured Myxococcales bacterium
GGTTCCTCGGTAGGGCAATACCTGAAGCTCTCGGATCGGCGCATCCGTATCCTGGTCATGTGCGGCGCCGCGGCGGGAATCGCCGCGACCTTCAACACTCCGATAGCGGGCGTCTTCTTCGCGCTGGAGGTCATAGCAGGGGAATTCAGCCTGCGCTCATTCAGTCCGGTGGTCGTGGCCTCGGTGCTGGCCACCGTGGTGGGGACCCACTACCTCGGCGATGAGGCAGCGTTCCGGGTCCCCGAGTACGCTCTGGTCAACCCCTGGGAGCTGGTCCTGTACCTGGTCCTCGGGTTTGCCTGCGCGCTCGTAGCGACGGGATTCATACGGACGCTGCACTTCAGCGAGACCGTCTTCGAACGACGCCTCAAGGTGCCGGATTACCTGAAGCCCATGATCGGAGGATTCGGGATCGGGGTGGGCGGTCTCTTCCTCCCCTATATACTGGGCGTGGGCTACGGGACCATCGACGCGGTCCTGTGGGGGAACCTCCCCCTCACCATCATGGCCGCCCTCGTCATCGCAAAGATCATTGCGACGTCCCTGACGCTGGGCAGCGGCGGGTCCGGCGGAGTCTTCGCGCCTTCCCTCTTCATCGGCGCCATGGTAGGGGGCGCGTTCGGTACCGTGGCCCATGGCCTCTGGCCCGACTGGACCGGCCACCCAGGGGCCTACGCGCTCGTGGGCATGGGCGCCCTCTTCGCCGGCACAGGCCGGGCACCGATCAGTGCGATTATCATCCTCTTCGAGATGACCCGCGACTACCAGATCATGCTCCCCCTGATGTTCGCTGTGGCAGTGAGCACATCCCTCGCCGGCTGGCTGAACAGGGAGAGTATCTATTCGATCAAGCTCAAGGCTCGCGGGATTGATTTGCATCCACAAAAACAGAACGAGAGGCTGGCCGGGATCGCCGTGGCTGATGCCATGAAGCCGGCGGAGCGCCTGACCACCGTGAGCCCGGAGATGTCCGTGGAGGCCCTCGCCGGTCTGTTCAGCGGGACCTTTCATCATGGCTTCGCAGTGGTGGACGACCACAGCCGGTTGTTCGGCGTGGTCACGCTGAACGACCTGGAGACCGTCATCCGGACCAAGCAGACCGCCGGGAAGAAGGTCAGGGACATCTGCACCAAGAACCTGGTGACAGCGTTCCCGGACGAGACCCTCGAGGATGTGCTCCCCTGCTTCGGCGCGATGGACGTCGGCCGGATACCTGTCGTGGCACGGGCCGATCCCAGGCAACTCGTCGGCATGCTGCGCTGGAGCGACACGGTCCGCTCCTACTCCCAGGTTCTCCTCGACCTGGAGTACGAGCCCGGGACCTCGCTGCTCCGATGCGACATCCATGCAGGAGACCCGGTCGTGGGCAAGACCCTGCGCGACCTGGCGTTGCCGCAGGACTACGTGGTCCATTACATCCAGCGCGACAAGCACCTCCTGGTGCCACGCGGGGGGACGGTCGTGGAGGCCGGAGACTGCCTGGTCATCCTGGCCTCCGGTGCCACGGACGAAGACGTCAACCGCTACCTGTACAACACCGACGGCGGTGATTGCGGTTGATCAGACCTCGA
>CAZNWW010000648.1:0-2884 GCA_964576155.1 uncultured Myxococcales bacterium
GTGGAGATTGAAGTCTTCCCGAGCGGAGCGCAGCGGAGTCGAGGGATCTCAGGCGTTGTCATCCCTATCGTGTTCCTGATGCTCGTCGCCAGCTGCAGCGACGTGATCTCGGGCGGGGATCCTCCCCACATGGATCCGGTGCCGGACCACGTAGCGCTGGTTGGGCAGGAGCTGGTCCTGGTCGTCACCGCGTCTGACCCGGAGGACGGTCCCCTGGAGTTCTTTATCGCCAACCGCCCCGAGACCGCCACCTTTCTGGCCTACGAGGACGGACAGACCGCGGTGTTCCGTTGGACCCCGGAGGCCTCGGACGCGGACACCGGCGGCCGGGTCCATGAGGTGGAGTTCATCGTCAAGGACAAGGGCGGCCTCTGGGACAGCGAGCTGGTGCAGATCACGGTCTACCCCTCGTGGGCGCCTACCTTCCTTGGGCCCTCGGGCTACGTCCTCAACCTCGCCAAGGAGAAGCAGCTCGAATTCCTGGTCCTGGTGAAGGACGACGGCGCCTCCCGCATCGATGTGACCCTCCTCGAGGGCTTCGAGGGGGCCTACGTCGAGGCCCACGGTAACAAGGGCGCGTACTTCTACTGGAAGCCCACCGACGAGCAAATCGCCCAGAAGGCCTACTGGTATGTGCGCATCTCCGCTACGGGATATGCCACCGATGCGGGGGGCGAGGTGGCCCTCTATACCATCGAGCACGTGATCGCCATCGTCCTGATCAACCGGGAGCAGGGAGGCTGCGTGGGCACCTCGCCCAGCGTGGTGCTGACCCCCCTGGGGGATCAGCACGGGCAGGGGGGCTATCCGATCTCGGCGGGGATCACCGACGCTGAGTCCTTCGTGGCCTCGGCCACCGCGTTCTGGACCACCGGGGACCCCGAGGCGGGGCCCTGGCAGGCGGTGCCCCTGATCGCCTCCGGCAGCGATCTCTACACGGGCGCCCTCCCCACAGTGCCCGGCGCCGGCGCCGGGCGCTTCGTCCACTACTACCTCGAAGCCTGGGACGATGACGACTGGGCCGGCGCGGCCTGCGATCACGCGGCCAGGGTCCCCAAGGCCGGGAGCCTCTCCTTCGTGGCCTATGGCCCCGGCAACGAGGGCGCATGCCTCGACGATGCCTTCGAGGCCGAGGGCGGTGACGGGTTCGAGGACTCGATCTGGATGGAGCTCGGGTCCTGGCCGGGTCTCCGGTCCTGCCCGGGGGACGCGGACTGGTATCTTTTCTATATCGAGGGGGAGGACCTGTCGGTGACCTTCCTCGTCGACGATCCGGCCGCGGGACTCGGCGCCCAGCCCATGGACAACGGGGGGAGCCTCCTCGGGACGCCCATGGCCGGCGGCGAGACCCGGGTCTGGAGTGAGGGGAGCCTGGAGGGCAACCTCCTGGCCCTGCTGGTGAGCGCCGCCGGCGGCGGCGGCGGCACCTACGCGCTGGAGGTCCGTGCGGTCGACGAGGACTGCGATCCCGATGGCTTCGAGCCCGACGACGCCCCTGGTCAGGCCCAGGTTCTGGTGGGTGGTGAGGCCACGGACCGGACGATCTGCGGCGGTGAGGAGGACTGGTTCCGTGTGGACGTCCCCGGGGGCGCGTTCCTCCACGCAGAGGCTGTCTTCTACCAGGCGGACGGCGACCTGGATCTCTACCTGGTGGACGGCGACGGTGAGACGATCCTCGTGGCCAAGGAGAGCGCCACGGACAACGAGATCCTGGATGCGAACATCGACACGGGCGGCATCTACTACCTGATGGTCATGGGATACGCCGGGGCCTCCAACGGCTACAACCTCTACGTGGAGATCGGAGACCAGACCGAGCAATGCGTCGAGGACAACTACGCACCCAACCACTCCATCGAGGAATCCCTGACGGTACCGATCCAGGAGCAGCCCGGGCTGAAGCTCTGTCCGGACCAGCCCGACTGGTTCTCCGTGGGGCTCAACGGCGGGGAGGTCCTCCGGGTGACGGCGATTCCCAAAGGGGGCGTGCCCGTCACCGCGCAGATCCTCGACCCCTCGTCCCCCGACAACCCGGATCTCCTTGCGTCGGACACCGGCGCCGCGGGCGGAGCGATCGCCGAGGCCGTGATCCCGGGTCCCGGTGACTACGTGTACACGGTGTTCCACACCGCGGACGCATCCCTGGACTATGACCTGATCGTGGAGGTGGACGAGGAGCTCTCCCCCTGCACGGACGACCGCTTGGAACCCAACGACGAACCCTGGCTGCCACCGATCCTGTCTACGGGTGTGCTCACCCGCCTCAAGGCCTGCGGGGCCAACCCCGACTGGTTCGAGTTCACGGTGCTGGGAGCCCAGGACTTCGCAGTGGGGATCCTCTTCGATCCCACCCTCGGGGACCTGGGCCTGACCCTCTGGGACTCGGCCGGGGCCCAGACCCTCGGATATGGCGAGGGGAGCCCCGGCGCGCCCTTCGTGGACCACCAGAGCCCCGGGACCACCACCTACCTCCTCAAGGTCCAGGGTGATGCCTTCTCCGTCGCGCCCTACGACATCATCTACTTCAACGACTAGCGATGAACCTCATGGCACCGATGATGTGTCATCCCGAGCGAAGTCGAGGGACCTCAGGCAGTGCAGCCCCTCCACTGATGTGTCATCCCGAGCGAAGTCGAGGGACCTCAGGCAGTGCAGCCCCTCCACCTGAGATCCTTCGACTCCCCTCGCTGGCGCTCGCTCCGCTCAGGATGACGACAAGGCTGGCGCTCGCTCCGCTCAGGATGACGGCAAGGCTGGCGCTCGCTCCGCTCAGGATGACGGCAAGGCTGGCGCTCGCTGCGCTCAGGATGACAGCGGGGCTGCGTGTCGCCATCCTCGCGTTGCCCCTGGTCACGGTGCCGTCTTTGGTGGCAGAGGCGGACTC
>CAZNWW010000649.1:0-2881 GCA_964576155.1 uncultured Myxococcales bacterium
GGCCGCAGGTCCGGGTCCTGCTCGAACATGAGCAGGCCGTGGAACGCGGAGACGGCCATGGACACGTTGTTGAAGTTCGTCAGACAGCCGTCCACGCCGTTGAAGAGAGAGAAGAGCGTGAAGAATTCGGTGAAGGGCGTGGCGGTCTGCACGGGCCAGTCCAGACATTTGAGATCTCCGCCCTTCTGGAGCAGGCAGTTATCGTAGAAGTCCCGCAGATCATCCCGTCCGCTTGCCTCGATGGCCATGCGGATCCAGCCCAGACATTGGGTGGCCAGGAAGCCGGGTGTGTCGGCCAGGGACATGGGAAACATCCAGCCGTGCTCGGTGATCCGGCCGTCCCAGTCCACGAAGGTCAGGTCATTCTCCATCAGGTGCACGCCCACCTGCTCCAGCAGATCACGTGCCGTGGCCTGGACCCCCGGGTCGTCCACCAGGGCCATGAGCGCGCCGAGGGCCAGCATGTGGCCCCCGTATTCGTCCTGGGAGACGTTGTCCAGCCAGCACCATCCATCGAACTCGTCCAGGCCGCAGTGATCGGTGCCGGTCCACTCCAGGGTCTGGTTGTCCACGACCCAGACGCAGCCGTCCTCCCGGATCTGGACCCACTGGTTGTCGTCTTTCTCTACGTCCACGATATACTCGACATCGTCCTGCGGGCACGCGATCCCCTTGATGTCCGGGGGGATATACTGGCGGGTGAAGATCCCCGGCACGCCGGTGATGGCCATGCGGACAGTCTCGCCCTCCAGCAGCAGCTCGATGTTTGCCAGTGCCTCCGGCGATTGGGTGACCGCGTAGCGGAACGCCTGGGAGGTCAGGTACAGCGCGCTCCAGAGCCCATCGTTTTCGCCTGTGTGGAAGACGGCGGCGTCCTCCCAGGTAGCCTGCTCCAGAGGCACGGCGGGTGCGTAGCAGGGCGGTGTTCCGTCCTCGGGGCAGTCCACCTCCACCTTCTTCAATGTGACGCTGTTCACCCACTTGAGATCCGGGTGAATGTGCAGACGGGGCACGAGCTCGTCGTAGAACGCAGCCTTCTCGGCCAGGGTCTCCGGCGTGAACAGCGTCCCGTCCGGGCAGGTGCTCCACGTCGGCGCGCCATACGCCCACGGGGGGACACAGGCGCCGTCCCAGCAGAACCCGCCCCGGTCCTGGGAGCAGTCGGTCTCTGTCCACGAACCCTCGGCGCATATCCGGAGGGTCCGGTCGTCGGCCGCGCACTCCCAGGCCCCCGCCAAGCAGTCCTGCGCAGGCTGGGTGTCTGCCCTCGGTACGATGTCCTCAGCAGGCGTAGACGAGCCACCACCTCCCGTCGAACACCCGAAGAGCATCGCCAAGATGATCAGCAGATGGCCCCTTCCCATTTTCCCTCCTCGAAGTTTCGACACTCATTGTCTGCCAGATTCCTCTGTCATGGCAACATGGGTTTATTGTGTCGGGGTTGACCTGCGCCGGATCACGTGATTGATGAAGACTGGGAGGCGCTCATGATTCGTTCAATTCTCGCCTTGCTGGTCGCATGCTGCACGTCCTGCGCTGCGCAGTCCCCGGTGCTGGTCGATTCCTCGTCGCAGCCCGAGGGGGCTTGGTGGGTTTGGGTCGTACCCGGGCGTCTGATCGGCGCCGCGGCGCCTCAGAGAGCGCCCGGTGGGGCGGATGTCTGGCTCGCTACCCTGCGAGATGCGGCCGGCGACGCGCCCCTCGTGTTGCTCAACCTTCGGCGGAAGAGCTACCCTGTACTGGCGGACAAAGTCGCCGCGACGCTGCACCTGCCGGTCGCAGACTACAGCCCTCCATCCCAGGTCCAGGCCGACGCTGCGCTCGATTTCATCGATGAACATTTGGCGCAGAACCGGGTGGTGGTGGTGCATTGCCACGGCGGCTGCGGGCGCACCGGCACCATCCTGGCGGTCTGGCTCAGGAGACACGACGGTCTCAGCGCCGCGGACGCTATCTCCACTTTGCGCAAGAGAAGGGGATGCTTCGTCGAGACCGATGGACAGGAGGCCTTTATTGACTCTTACCGTGTGAGCGGGTCGACGCGGTAGAACGTCTTCAGCTCCTCGTACAGCTCCGGTGCCTTCTCCTTCAATTGGTGAGGCTTCTCGAAGAAGGTCTCGCTGGCCACTGCGAAGAACTCTGCCTCGTTGGTGGCGCCGTAGTCCCGCAGCACGGTCCGCCGTCGGCGGTCCGTGTCACGTCGCAGCTCCAGGAACGCCCGGCTCATCACCCGGGCCCAGGCGCGGTGGTCACCGAAGCGGTGCAGCTCAGGGGTGCCGTCGAACGCTCCGTCCGCGACATCCAGCACGTGCGCGAACTCGTGGAGCGCTGTGTCGTGGCCGTCCTTGGGGTCGTCCATGCCGTGGAGCACCGCAGGCCAGGAGAGCACCACCGTTCCCCAGGTATGTGCCTCGCCCAGGATGGCTCCGGTCTGGTTTGGGTGGCGGTAGGTGTAGGGGTAGACAATGATCTCGGTGAGGCGGTCGTAGTAGGACAGGTCCAGGTGCAGTACCAGTCGAACTGCCGCTGCGCCGATGACGACCCGGTGCTCATCGGTGAGCTCCAGGCCGCCGGCGCCGAAGAAATGCTTGGACCAGACGAAGGCCTTCAGGTAGCGCAGGAATCGTTCCCTCTCCTCGCCCTTCAACCCCGGAAAGAAGGGGACGTGCAGATCGAGCCAGCCCACCCACTCGGTTGGTAGCGGCCGTTTCATCAGGCGGCTTTGCCGCCACCGATTGATCCATCCGAACATGGTCTGATTCTACCCGCCGGGGATCGTCATCGCTACCATCACACTAATGATACCAAATCCAGCAGATCAGGATCGAAAGATCGCGCCGGCCGGCGTCGTCTCAGCCCGGACCTCGTCGCAATCGAGGTC
>CAZNWW010000650.1:0-2876 GCA_964576155.1 uncultured Myxococcales bacterium
TTGTTCGGCGGTCCGGCCGCCTGGGGTTCAGGGACGTGATGTACCTCCTGGCTCCGGCGGACGGCGGCTTCGGCGGGGACGCGATCGCTCGGGAGTACGTGGCCTATCGCATGGACGGCGCCTTCTCCCACTGGCTCCTGGATGAGTTCCAGGACACGAGCACCCTCCAGTGGCGCGCTGTCCGTGATCTGATCGATGAAGTCCTCCAGGACCCCGAGGGGCGACGGACCCTCTTCTATGTCGGGGACGTCAAGCAGGCGATCCATAACTGGCGGGGCGGCAACGCGTCCCTGTTCCAGCGGATCCTCGACCGCTACAGTCCTGATGGAGAGCTGATCCGGGAACGACCGCTCTTCCTCTCATGGCGTTCAGCGCGGCCGGTGATCGACGCTGTGAACCAGGTGTTCGAGGGGATGGAGAGGAGATTCGGGCCTGACGGCCCTCCCACAAAGGCGTTGGAGACCTGGGCGCGGGAGTGGCGCACCCACGACACCGCGCGCCGCGACCTCTCCGGGTGCGTGACCTTGTACGAGCTGCCGCGACTGCAGCCGGAGCGGGAGAACCATGCCGCCAGGGCCCAGCTGACCGCGTCCCTGCTCTCGGCGGAGGCTCCCCACAAACGAGGCCTTAGTGTCGCTGTCCTGGTGCGGAACAACGCCCCGGGCAAGGAGCTGGCCGAGCATCTGAAGGCCGCGGGCCTCCCGGCGGTCTGGGAAGGCGATGCGCCCGTCGCAGACAACAATCTCGTCACGACCCTCCTCTCTCTGGCTCGGGTGGCGGATCACCCGGGGGATGTCCAGGCCTGGGAGCACCTGCGCATGGGGCCTCTATGGCCCGGGATCGAGGCCAGGATCGGAGGTGATAGCAGTGTCCTGGTGATGGGCCTCCTCGATCGGATCCACGGAGACGGCTTCGAGGCGCTGGTTCGAGAGTGGACCGATCGGTGGGCCCGTGTCACGCCGCTGGACCCATTCCATGCTGCCCGCGCAGAGGCCCTGGCGACTGCGGCCAGGGAGGTGGACGCTGCCGGCGAGACGCGCTGCCTGGAGTTCATCGACTTCGTCCGGGAGTACAAAACCCGGGACCTCCCGGTGAAGGGCGCAATCTCCGTCTTGACCATGCACAGCTCCAAGGGCCTCCAGTGGGATCACGTGATCCTGCCGGATCTCCAGGCGCGGCGGGGCGGCGGCGGTGGTCCGGACCTCATGGTGGATCGCGCCGAGGATCTGGAGCGGACCCCGCGCTGGGTCCTGTCGCGACCGTCCCGGGACATCTGCGAAGCGGATCCGGAGCTCCGGAGGCATCTCGAGGCCGCAGAGGCAGAGGACTGGTACGAACAGCTCTGTCTGCTCTACGTGGCCATGACCCGCGCCAAGCGCGGCCTCGATGTCATCACCACGGCGCCTGCAAGGAGTTCCAGGACGACCTACCTCTCCACGGTCGTCCGTGCCGGGCTCGCCGTCGAGGCGCCCCTCGGTGAGGGGCCTCAGGATGCGACGATCCTGTACCGGACCGGGGACGCCGATTGGATCAGCGACCACCCCGTGGAGGCTCCGCCCGAGAAGCCTCAGCCGCCTCCATGTCGTCCGCTGCCGGACGGAGGTACGCCCCGTCGGCTGCCGACCCGGACACCATCGTCCGCAGGACGGCACGGGGAAGTCGACGCCGGGTTGTTCAAGGCGTCGCGGGACGCCGCGACGGAGCGCGGTACGGCGATCCATGGCCTCTTCGAGGGGATGGAGTGGCTGGACGACGAGGACCCGTTGGACCTCTCACGGGATTGGCGGTCACGCAATCCTCGCGCTCCGGACGGGGTCGAGGAGGAGTTCATCGAGGCCTTGGAGAAGCCGGCCGTGCGTGCCGTCATGCGCCACCCCGGCGGAGACGTGGAGGTCTGGCGCGAGCGCACCTTCGAGGCCCTCCTGGATGGCGACTGGGTGTCGGGCGCGTTCGATCGAGTGGTCATGGTTCCCGATCCGAGCGGCGGATATTCAGCCGCTACCATCGTCGACTTCAAGACCGATCGTGTGTCGGGCGCGGACCTGGCCGGTCGGGCAGCCGCGTATCGACCACAGATGGAGCTCTATCGCAGGGCCCTGGCCACGGTGATCGGGATCGACCAATCACGGATCCGCTGGATGCTGGTGTTCACCTGGGCCGGGGTCACCCGCTCAGGGCCGCGCTCAGGTCCTTGAGGGCGCCCTGGATGCTCTTCAATAGCTACCTTTTCTGGATCTTCTTTCTTGTGGTGTTCATCCTCTACTGGCGCCTCCCGCACCGCAGGCAGAACCGGTTGCTCCTGGTTGCGAGTTATGTCTTTTACGGTGCCTGGGACTGGCGATTCCTGTCGCTGATCATCGCGTCCACCCTCGTGGACTTCTATTCTGCCAGGGCGCTCCACCGGCATGTGGACATCGCCCGGCGCAAGCCCTGGCTGGTTCTTTCGATTTTGACCAACCTCGGGCTCCTCGGGGTCTTCAAGTACTTCGACTTTTTTGTTTTTGAGCTACAGGCCATCCTCGAATTCGCTGGGCTCCCTGCGACCCTGCCGACCCTCCAGGTGTTACTTCCGGTGGGTATCTCGTTCTACACCTTCCAGACCATGAGCTACACAATCGATGTGTATCGCAGACGGGCGGAGCCCGCTACATCGCTCCCTGACTTTGCGCTCTTCGTGTGCTTCTTCCCCCAACTCGTAGCGGGTCCCATCGAGCGCTTCAAACGCCTGATGCCCCAGATCCAGCGGCCCCGGACCTTCGGAGGAGATCGGTTCGCGGAGGGGCTCCACCACGTGCTCCTGGGGCTGTTCAAGAAGGTCGTCCATGCGTGTTCGGATAAGGGAAGCGATCTGCCTGAAATGACTTGATAAGACCACC
>CAZNWW010000651.1:0-2874 GCA_964576155.1 uncultured Myxococcales bacterium
CTCCTGTGGCCCTGATAACCATCGAAGGAGCCGGGCTGTTGGGCTCCGGGGCGATCTCGTAGGTGAAGTAATGCGCACCGGGATAGGGCACATTGAGCGCGCCGAAGGCCGCGTTCCACTCCTCCTCAGTACCATCGCAGCGATCGTCACCGTCCGCGTCGGCGCCACCGAGGGATCCGCAGCAGGTCCCGACCTTGGGGACCGGCCCAGTGGCTGGCGGGAGTTGGCAGGACGCTACGGTGCCGTCCGCATTTGACCGTTCGGTCGAGTAGTAGGCTTCCGCCCCCCGATAGATCTGATCAAGGGTGCTCGTAGCCTCCGCGGTCTTGGCCCTCCTCATGTACTTGATGAACGCTGGAATCGCAACCGCTGCCAGGACGCCCACTACGGAGACCATACCGAGGCCGCCGGGGAACTGGAGCTTGATCCACATGTACTCGCCCTCCCGCTTGGGGGTGAGTTGTTCTGCGAGGACCGGCCACATGTGCTTGGACGCGATGAGGCCGATGCCCTGGGGCATTGGGACCTTGTCGATGCCGGCCATACCCTGGTCGAGCATGGCCTTGAGCATGGCCTTCGCCAGGGTGATTTGTCCTTCGATCATCTCTAGTGAGGCCTCCTGCCCGTGGATCAGGATCTGGATGTCCTTCCCGGCGCCGATGTACGCGCCGTCGGGTGGCACGAAGCCCTTGAGCTTGGCGAAGAGCTCCTTGGTGAGCTTGTCCCGGAGCTTGGCGTTGGTGAGCTGCGCAACGGCCACGAAGCCCCGGGGCTCGCCGGCGCGCTCCATGAGGGTCTCGAAGAGGCCCAGCGCCGGGGTCCCGGGGAGGGTCGGGATCTCTCCCTGGAGTACCGTAGAGAGGACCTCCAGCGACTTGCGATCCGGCAGGATCGCAAGACCCTTCGCGCCGGGGATCGTGGCCAGGTAGGCAGCCTCACCCTCCAGGGCCCGAACCTTGAGGCCGCCGGGCATGTCCTCGGTGCCGGCCAGTTCTCCAAAATCTCCGCCGAGGAAGACCACGAAGAACTCGGGCTCAGGTGACGCCGCGGCAGCCACCCACTCGATCTTCATCAGGTTGATCCCGATGCGCTTCTCCATGAACGCGCCCAGCTCCTCGACCATGGGCCCCGGATCGAAAGACGTCGGGATCAAGACGAGCCCAAGCCCCAGCTCCTGGGGATCGATCACGAGGAGATCCGCAAAGACGAACACGATCGTCTCCGCGGGCAGCCACTTCGCCATCTCCCCGAGGATGTTACGTGCATCGAGAACCTCCCGCTCAGTCGCCGGGGGCTCCTCCACCTCGGTAGGATCGGATGCAGCCTGGCTTGTAGGCACCGTATCCATCGTTGGAGGGGTTTCATCAGCTGCGGGAGGGGTTTTAGTCACTGTGGGAGGGGCTTTAGCCACTGTGGGAGGGGCTTTAGCCCCGACGGGCGCGTCAGCGCCCTCCGGCGTGGGAGTCCTGGTCGCCTCCTGCGCCCTTCGGGCTTGGTCCCGGCTCGGATCTTGTTTGGGGGCCTTCTTCTCGGGAGCCTTCTCGTCCCCGTCCTTCTTCGCGTCCTGACACCCCAGCGCCAGGACAGACACGATCACCAACAACCAAAGCCTCGCCATCACTCCCTCCTTCCTGATTCATGTATTACGGCGTCACGGCGAACGGCGCCGATGTAACCTCGAAGGCCTCGATATCCATGGACTCCGAGTCCCGGTAGGAACCGACGGCCCTGAACCGATACGTACCCTCCAGATCCCCGAAGCCGGGGGTCTGGTGACGGCCGGCAGGCAGCTCCACCCGCCAGGTGAACGTCCGCACGGTGCCCGACATCGAGGTCTGGTAGTCCGGGTCCGGGTGCAGGGTGACGATGTACTCATACCCCGTCCCGTCCAGGGCCTCGCCCGACGGCCAGGTCACGGGCTCCCAGCCGTCCCCGCCCTCACGCTCCAGCAGGACCTTCGGCATCAGGAGCCAGGGATCGCCGCCGGTGAACTCGAAGACAGCGATCTCGCCCGCTGCGATGTCCAAGGGCTCCGTGACCACGGTGCCCGCGGTCACGGACACGCTCACGGTCCACGGGGAAGCGTCGTTCTCAGGGACCTCGAAGGGCGCTGGCTGCTCGAAGGGCAGCGGGTAGCCCTCGGGATCCAGGAGGCTGAGCCCCAGCTCCGAGACCCGCGCCGTGACGTAGTCGCCCTGCTTCGGCCCCCAGAGCGCGCCGGAGGCTTCGTACGCGCCCTGGTACCAGTCATCCTCCGGAGTGGAGTAGCCGATGTAGTCCTGCGTATAACCCACCACAACTACTTCGTGGTCCGGGAACTCGGCCTTGATGTTCTCCTCCACCTCGAGGGTGCACGCGGTCACCGGCTCCCCGGGATATGTCACCAGCAGCATCCCGCCGATGCGTGCAGCGGAGGCGAGGAACTTCTTCGGGAGGCTCTCGCCGAGGAACATTTCCACGTCGAGGCAGGCCTGGTCCAGGCCCTCGATGGGGGTCCACCCCACCGCCTCGTTGTAGCACTGCTCCCCCTCCTCGGGCTCCTTCTCGCAGTAGGCTCCGCCGCCCTCGAAGGGGAACACGCCCTCCGCGTAACCGATGGACTCACGGTCGATCGTCGCATAAGCCGAGGTGGACGCCAGGCTCACCTCGGTGGTGGTCTCGATGTCGGGCACCAGGCCACCGACAAGATCCCGGGCCAGCTCGCCCACACCCTCGATCTTCCAATAGTCATGAGGGATCGGCGCATCACCTGGGGGCGTGGTCGGACTGTTCGGGGACATGTCACCGGTGCCCGCCTGCCAGAACATCACCGTCACGGGGTGGTCGAAGGCCTCACGCACCTTCTCCTCCACGCCGCCCAGGACGTCGCGGCTG
>CAZNWW010000652.1:0-2872 GCA_964576155.1 uncultured Myxococcales bacterium
CCATGCGGCGGGGGGGCGAGGCCCAGTCGTCGCCGTCCCAGCCGCCCCAATCCGTGCCGCTGTCGCCGTCGCCGCTGTCGTCGTCGCTGTCGTCGCAGTCGTCGTCGCAGCTCGAGTCGGTGCCCGAGTCCAGGCCGTCGTCCTCCCAGGTGTCCCCGTCACAGCCTGAGTCGTCTTCACCATAGTAGGTGGAGTCGTCGGTCTCGTAGTACTCGTCGTAGTCGTCCACGATCGGGTCGTTGCTGCAACCGTCGTCGTAGTAGACGATGACTTCTCCCGCTACGTAGATCTCGTCGTCCTGGACGTAGACGTCGTCGCCTCCGGGGAGGGGCACCGGGTTCAGGGTGAGGAAGAGTCGGATCGTAGCCGACGTGAGATCCCTGAGCCGATCGTCCTCGGTGTCCGGTACGCCGTCCGGGCCATCGTCCCGGGCACGGAGGCGGGTGGTCAGCCGCAGATCCCCGTCGAGGGGGTCCACGGGATGGAGCCAGGTGAGCTCGCCTTCCCAACTGTGTGTGGTGAACAGCCGCGCGTTGTTGTCCGCCGCGACTTCGTAGTACAGCGCATCGAAGAAGCCGTCCTCGGACTGGAGACTTCCGGATTGGACCGTGAGCACATCCGGCGGCAGGTCGAGGACCAGGACGCCATACGCGGCCTCCATGGCGAGGGGCATCAGGGGTCGCGGGAACTCCACCCGCACTACGAGGTTGGCTGCGGAGGTGATCCCCGCGTTGGAGGCCCGGGCGTGGGCCTCCATAGTGACCGATTCGGCCGCGTCGGGGTGTCCGCCGGTGGAGGGTCCGTAGTCGAAGACCGCGTAGCCGTTGTAGAACTTCAGGCCTCCTCCCTCCACCCGATCGGATGGGGCCAGCAGGAGCAGGGCGGCGAGGAGGATGTTCCTTTTGCGAGTCGCCATTCCGCCTCCTAGAAGTGTGCTGTCACGGTGAGGCCGAGGCGCATCCGGCCGAGGAGCGCTTCGGATTTCCTCTCGGAGAGCCCCAGGAAGCCTGCCAGATTTCGCCGATCGAGGCGCCCGGTGAACTGGCAGCGATCGAGGCGGAATCCCAGGGAGAGGGCCCTGAGGAGGCGATACTGGAAGCCGAAGCCGGCCACGAAAGCGAGGCCGTGGTCCTCGGTTTTGTAAGTCTCGAGTACGTTGACCCTCCATTTGCTGTGACCCCAGTACCCACCGAGCATCAGATCGAAGTAGATCCTGGCCCGGTTGTTGAAGGACAGGTAGATGCGCGGTCCGAAGGTGTAGATCAGGTCGTTCTGGTGGATCCGGGCGTCCATTGCGACCCGGGTGCGGGTGGTGTTGAACCAGTCGTAGCCAACCTGGCCGGTGAGGTAGAATCGGAAGATCGGGATGCGCCGGAACTTCCCCCCGAAGCCGATCACGAGGGTGCTGGCCTGGCCGAAGTCTGTCGTGTCCGTGACAAGACCTGCTACCTGACCCTCCACCAGGAAGTGGGTCCCCTTGGCGGTCGTATCTGAGGGCCAAGCGATGAGCGCCACGAGCAACCCGATGGCGGTAAGAGTTCGGATCCTCGGCATTCCCGCCCCCTCGGCTCTTGAACTCCGAGCCGAGACGAGAATGCCACGTAGATATTCAGAACCGCAACCAGGAAACCTTTGCCCGAACCCTGAAATCATTTCACACCCGCGCACGTACACAGGGAAATTTCGTAGTTCTCCGAATGAACCTTAAACTTGTAGCGCCCAGTAATTAAGTTCCCTCTCTCTCGGCGCTTTCGGTTGACATGCCTCCCGATAATTCCATGAGCCCGTACTCCAATAATGCCTGCTCGACGGCCCTCCGTCGAGCAGCGCCCTTGAGTTCTCTTGTCGGTGCCCGTGATCCGCAATAATTAGCGCGCCGGCCATTTTACTTGCCCTGAAGCCCTTCGCCCATGATCGTCAATGGCATGGAAATCCTACTCGTCATCGTCGCCGTGCAGGCGGTAAACACAGTCGTCTTCGTCTGGTCTCGGAGAGTATTGCTGGGCAGCAACCTCGTCCTTCGCCAGCAACTCACGGTGTTCAAGAGGAAGTACTCGAGGCCAGCCCTTCGAGACGGAGACCGATTGTTCTGGTCACTAATCTCCCGCGTCTGGAAAGACTGGAGGTCCGCGCTCATCATCGTGAAGCCTGACACCGTGATCCGGTGGCAGAAGAAGCGGTTCCGGGACTACTGGCGAAGGAAGTCGAGGTCCGGCCCTGGTCGACCGCCCATCGAGCAGCAGCACATCGAGTTCATCCGGCGCATCTCCGGTGACCACCCCGAGTACGGCGAGGATAAAATCGCCCTGGAACTGGAACTCAAATTCGGCATCAAGCACTCGGAGGCCACCATCCGCAAGTACAGGGTGAAGGCTCAGGGACCTCGCCGGTCTTCTCAGTGTTGGAGGACCTTCCTCAGGAACCAAGCTGACGCCATCTGGACCTGTGATTTCTGCGTCCAGTACACGGTCAGGTTCACTGCTCTGTACATTTTCGTCATCATGGAACTGGGCACTCGCAAGGTCGTCCACGTCAACGTCACCACACGCCCGAACCTGACATGGGTCCGGCAGCAGATCCGAGACGCCACCTTCGAGGAACAGCCCAAGTTCCTCTGCCACGACAACGACGGAATCTTCGGACAGCTTGGCAAGCCAACCACCGTTGAAGTTGACGGCAAGAAGGTTTCCTGCCGGTCCAGCCTTGATCTCTGGCTGGTCCAGGTCATGGGCATTCGCGGGATCCCTACACCGTACAGGGCCCCCAATGCTCAGGCTCATATCGAGAGGTTCATGGGCACTCTACGCCGAGAACTCTTGGACCGCATCCTGATCTGGAACGAGAGGCAGCTTCGCACAACTCTCGAAGAATT
>CAZNWW010000653.1:0-2869 GCA_964576155.1 uncultured Myxococcales bacterium
CTCCGTCGGAGACGTCATCTCCGGGCCCTGGTCCCTCCACGAGATCCGGTGGAGCGACAACGCCATCACTGCGCACCTCACCGACGGCAACTCTGTATATGACGTCTACTTCACCAACCCGGACTTCGACCGCCGCCCCGGGGGCCTGCGCATGACATGGTTCAAGCGCTACGTCCCTCGGATACCCGTGGACGACCGGGCGGACTTCCGTCGCGCTATCCATGTGCTCTCGGTCGCGCTGGAGAGGGGCTCCAAGAAGAGCCGGCCGTGGTCCTATGCTCGTTTTCCGGCAAATCTCCCCCCCCGGGCCTACCAGGGAGCCCTGCTCCTCTTCCTCGCCGCCCTGGCGTGCATGGCGCGGCGGCAGTTTCGGCAGGAGCGTCCCCGCCTCGGGGCCTCCTTGGGCTTCGTTGCGATCCTCGCCGGGGGCTTTGCCCTCAGGATGTTCTTCTCTCCCCACGCGCCGCTCCACGCCAACCTCCACGGGCTCGAGGAGATCGACCAGTTCGTCTTCCCCATCGAGTCCCCCTATCCCAGCTATTATGGTCGCGCCCAGGGTGCGCTCGAGGATCTCCTCCTGTGGTGGCTCCCCAAGTCCACCGCTGTATTGTTCGCCGCTCACGCTTTTCTGGGCGTCCTCGCCGCGGCAGGCGCCGGACTCCTGGCGCGCAGCCTCGTCCAGAGCCGCGTCGCAGGTTGGATCACGACGATCCTTGCGCTGCTCTCTCCGCACCTCATTCGTGTATCCACCAGCGAGGCTGGATTCCTCTGGGTAGTGCTTCTCCTGCCCCCGTCACTCTGGGGTCTAGTACGCTATGCAAGGGAAGGTGACCGGCTCGGCCTCCTGGCCGGGGGCGCCGGGACCCTGCTGCTGACACACCTGCATGCGATCACGCCGGTCTTCCTCGCGTTACCAGCCGCGGCCTGGCTGATGACCCCCCCAGGCCGGCGAACCCCGCGCTTTGCCGGCCTCGCCGGCCTCACGGTTGCCCTCGGGATCCTCATCGTTCCCCACCTATCCTTCCTCAAGATGCTCCACCAGTCCCGGGGCGCCGGGATCATGTCCCAGGCCCTCCCGAATCTCCCGTTCCGGTTCTTTGAGCCGGGCAACATCTCGCTGAATCCCGCCACCGGGCCACTGCTCATCTCCCTCACCGCGGCCTTGGGATTCGGTCTCCTGTGGTGGAGGCGTCGTCAAGCGGCTGCCCTCGTGACGGCCGTCACTCCCCTCTTCATCGTGACCTTCGTCCTCCAGACCTGCTGGACAGACATGGTGCGCTACCAGGCTCCCCTCGCCGCCTGGTTGACGGTGCCCGCCGGGATTGGCGTCGCCTTGGGGATCTCCCTGCTGCGTCGTCGTCGGTGGAAGTTGGCCGCGCTGGCCGCGCTACTCTGCGTCGGCGCGGGATCTGCGTCAGGCCCCTGGGCGGCACATCTCCGCCCGGACATCGAGACTCTGGAGTTCCAGTTCCTGGAGGAGGTGGTGTCGGGGCTACCTCAACACGGAATCCTGGTCAAGATGCCCCAGGGCGCCGGCATCAGCTCCTACCTCCCCCCGACCTTGTTCCTGCAGAGCGGCCGCAGCTATCGGATCATCGATGCGGTGGCCTTTGGAGAGCTGGTGGCCCGTAACGCGCTGGGAGACGAGCCCGTGTACTTCTACCGCGGCCTGGGCCATGCCTGGCTCGAGTTCTTTGCGTTGGAGGCCAACCAGATGGTCACACCCGAGTATCGGGATCCCGCAAGGGCCAGCCTGGAGGCCACTCGCCGCAGCCTCTCGGGTTTTCGGACCGAGGTGGTAGCCCGCAGACGGATCGTGCGACAGACCTGTCCTGTCGCCGGGTACCGAATGGACTTCAACGAGCTCCCCGGTCCCTTCATAGAGATCGAGATGATCCGCATCTATCCCGATTAACCTCTGTTACCTTACAGCAAACAATCAGGCCTGGGCCTCGGGTTAGGCTAAATAGGCTAGACGCACCATCCGCTAGCATTGCATGTTGTGCTTGGTGGACAGGCGCCGCAGGAGCCGCCGCAGAGATCGTCCCCGCATTGTTTCCAGGCACATTGGGGCTGGCAGACACATTGACCATTCTGGCAGCTTTCGGGCCAGTCACACCATCCGCAGACCCCGCCGCAGCCGTCGAGGCCGCATTGCTTCCCGGCGCATTGTGGCTGGCATGCGCACCACCCGTACTGGCAGATATGTTCAGGGGGGCAGGTCCCGCAGGAGCCGCCGCAAGAGTCGCCCCCACATTCCTTGCCGGGACATTGCGGCTGGCAGACGCACAGACCGCCTACGCAGGCGTAAGGCCAGGTACAGAAGCCACAGGATCCACCGCAGCCGTCATCCCCGCAGTCCTTGCCCGCGCAGGACGAAACACAATCCTGGACGCATACGAAGCTTGAGCAAAGCTGACCTTGAGGACAGGTCCCGCAGGTCCCACCACACCCGTCATCCCCGCATGTCTTGTTTTCGCAGTCCCCGATGCATTAACAAACACCGCCGACGCAGACCTGGGGCAAGGGGCAGTCCCCACAAGACGTCCCTGAGCCACAGCCATCGTCACCACAGTCCACACCATCGCAATCCGGGGTGCATGGGACCGTGTCGCAGACCCCGGCGTCGCACCACTCACCGTCCGGGCAGTCTCCGCATGATCCCCCGCAACCATCGTCCCCGCAGACCACACCTTCACACGACGGCATACAGTCCGGGATGCAGAGGAAGCCCACGCAGGACGAGCTGTCGTCACAGACCCCGCAGGACCCACCACAGCCGTCACCACCGCAGCTCTTCTGGGCACAGTCGGGAACACAAACTCCCGGAACACAGGATCCTCCGCTGCAGGTGGTCCCGGGTGGGCAG
>CAZNWW010000654.1:0-2868 GCA_964576155.1 uncultured Myxococcales bacterium
AGGATCCTTGCGTTCCTCGGGGCGAAGCGCCATGTAGTCCATACCACCATTGAGACCGTCGGCCAGCCAGCGATCCAGGTTCGATGCGCCGGCCGGGGGTTTCGCCGGACAGGTTCCGACGTCGGTGAAGCCCGCGTCCATGACCATGTCCCGGATCGTGAAGGTTAGCTCCGCCGCGTCCATCTGCGTCCCTTTCGTGCTGCGTGCCGCGCTCGGATACGCTACCATGGCGGGACAACAACCCCAACCGAGAGGTTCTTTGGTGATCGAGCGTAGGATCGGAAAATGGACGCTCCGGGGGTCCTCCATCGGGGGCTTCGGGACTTCGCTCCATGTAAAGGAGCTCGGCGTCACCCTGGACGTGGGCTTCTTCCTCCCGGAGATCCTCCGCGGCGACCATCTCTTCATCAGCCATGGGCACCCGGACCATGTGGGCGCGCTGGTGTCCTGGTTGGGTGCCAGGCGGCTCCTGGGGATGCGCACAGCGAATATATTCGCGCCGGTCGGCCTGGCTGAGGGCCTTGTGGATGTCCTCGTTGGATGGCAGGAGGTCTCTGGCGTGGACTTCGACTACCGCATCTTCGGCGCGACCCCCGGAGCGGATCTGTCTCTGCGGGGGGACGTGCACGTACAAGGCTTCCCCACCATGCACCGCCTCGAGACCCTGGGCTATCTCTTCCAGCGTGAGACCAGGCGGCTGCGCAGGGAGCTGCGTGATCTCTCCGGGGAAGAGATCCGGAGGCTCCGCGCCGAAGGAAAGGAGGAGGATCTCTTCGAGATGGTTCGGACTCCTCTGGTGACCTACGTCCCCGACACCCTCCCCGAGGCCCTGGACGAGATGCCCGCTGCCTGCTGGGCAGCGGATCTCCTCATCGTGGAGTGCACCTTCCTCGACGACCGCAAGCCCATGGAGAAGATCCGCGAAGGCGGCCATGTCCACCTGAACGACATCATCGCCCGCCTGGATCGGTTCACCGGCGAACACATAGCGCTGTTCCATTTCTCCGGGAGTTACGGGGACGAGGAGATCCTGGAGATCCTCGAACAGAAGATCCCCGCCGAGTGGCGAGACAAGGTCGTTCCGTTCATCTGAGCCGGGGAAGACACGGACCAGAAGTGACTCAGGTCTGCGTTACGCCTTGTACCTCAAACGCTTCTGATCTATGTTTTCGCTCGTACGTGATATCGAGAGGGATCCCATGAAGCCTGTTCGTACCGTGTTCGTGGAGCCGCGGCTGCCCAAGCGCATCGAGAAGCTCTGGGAGGTCGCCCACAACACCCGCTGGTCCTGGGACGCAGCGACCAGCCGCCTCTTCATGCACCTGGACCCGGCCCTCTGGAAGGCCAGCGATGAGAACCCTGTCCGAATGCTCGGGCTCATGGATCCGGCGCGCCTCGAGGAGCTCTCCCAGGACGACTCCTTCGTCCATCACGCCAAGGCCGCAGTGGAGTCCCTCGAGGCATACCTCAGTGACCGGTCGACCTGGTACGCACGGCAGTCCGAGGACCAGCCCGAGGGCCGGCCAGAGGACCAAGACAACGGGCTCCTCACCGCGTACTTCTCCGCGGAGTTCGGGATAGCGGATTGCATCCAGATCTTCTCCGGCGGTCTGGGGATCCTCGCCGGGGATCATCTCAAGTCTTCGAGCGACATGGGCGTCCCCCTGGTCGGCATCGGCCTCGCATATCAGCACGGTTTCTTTCACCAGTACCTGAGCCCCGAAGGATGGCAGCAGGAGCGTTACCCCGCGTCGGACTTCCACACCATGCCCATGCGCCTTGTCATGAACGGGGACCGTGAACCCCTGACCCTGGACATCCCCATCGAGGGCCGCAGCATCAAGGCCTGGATACGAGAGGTCCGGGTCGGCCGGAACATGCTCTACCTCCTGGACACCAACCACCCTCAGAACTCCCCTGCAGATCGCTCTATCACCTCGGATCTGTACGGCGGGGACCAGGACACGAGGATCAGGCAGGAGATCATCCTGGGCGTTGGCGGGGTCATCGCCCTCGAGGCCCTTGGCCTGAAGCCCCGCGTCTACCATATCAACGAGGGGCACGCTGCCTTCCTGGCCCTGGAGCGGATACGCACCATCATGCGGACGGAGAAGGTCGACTTCGACACCGCACGGGAGATCGTCGGGGGGCAGCTCGTGTTCACGACCCACACCCCCGTGCCCGCGGGAATCGATGTGTTTCCCGATGACCTGGTCAAGCGCTACCTTGGCACCTACGCGAAGGAACTCTCCCTGCGCCCCGAGCAGCTGCTGGCCCTCGGCCTGGCGGATCAGGGCAAGCCTGGCTTCAACATGGCGGTCCTGGCTCTGCGGCTCTCTACGTCGGCCAACGGCGTCAGTCGGCTCCATGGCGAGGTGAGTCGGAAGATGTGGCGCGGTCTCTGGCCGGGGCTCCCTGCGGAGGAGGTCCCTATCGGGTCGGTGACCAACGGCGTCCACCTGCAGTCCTGGATCTCCCCGGACATGTCGACCCTGCTGGACCGATATCTCGGGCCGCGATGGCGAGCCTCGAGGGACGGGGACATCTGGTCCCGATTGGACGCTGTACCGAACGAGGAGCTCTGGCGCACACATGAGCGGCGGCGGGAGCGCCTGGTTGCTTTCGCTCGCGGGCAGGCCGCCACACAGCTCATGAACCAGGGGGTCAGCCCGAGCCGCATCCACGAGGCCCGCGAGCTCCTGGACCCAGACGCGCTCACCGTGGGCTTCGCGCGGCGCTTCGCGCCTTACAAGCGCGCCACCATGATCCTGACGGATCCGGATCGCCTCATGCGCCTCCTGACAAATCGTGACAGGCCGCTCCAGTTCCTTTTTGCAGGAAAGGCCCATCCGAGGGACCACTCCGGCA
>CAZNWW010000655.1:0-2863 GCA_964576155.1 uncultured Myxococcales bacterium
AACTCTACATCAACATGTCCTCCGGACAGGCCTCGACGATCTGCCACAACACGTTCCACACCAGCTCGGACCGGCCCCATATAGCGGTGGAGATGTTCAAGGGCGGCAACGCGTCCTCCTGCCGCGACGGATGGCACTACATCCCCGGGTCTCACCTGCGGGGGAACAACTCCACGGCCTACACCTTGGCCAACAGCGCCGGCGCGTACATGGGTTGGGTCAGCTCGTGGTCCCGGGACAGCCACTCCCACGACGAGCAACACGGCTACTCCTCACGTACCTTCACCTCCCACGTTGACACGGTCTGCTTCAAGATCATGGGAGTGGACGAGGACCCGGACACGAAAAACGGCGTCTTCCCGGTGTTCCTGGGGGTGCAGAACGAGTCCGACTGCCCCGACGGCTGGAACGTGGACACGACCTCCACCCTGGATGGCTCCGACAACACCTACTACCTCCAGGTGACCGACAACGCCACCTTCGCAGGCGGCCGTAACGGCTGGACCGGCAGCGGCGGAAACTACATGTACACCTACTTCTCGTACACCCACGTGAACTTCGTCTGCTGGAACTACTTCCCCATCGCCGACGCCCAACCCTTCTGGCAGATCCGGACCCCGCACACAGGCGCCTGCCCCAACGGGTTCATGAGCTTCAACGCCACCGCGTTCAAGGGCTGGAACGGCAACGGCTACATCCAGGCCACGGGCCATGGACTCTACATGGGCGGGCTCAACAGCTGGGGCGGCCACGACTACGGGAACGGATGGATCCGTCATAATTTCACGAACCAGGTCAACAACAAGGTCTGCCTCAAGTTCGAAAACGTCGCGCAGTAGCCATCGGGTTTCGTTGCGAGAGCCGTAGCCTCCTGCGGAGAGTAGAGGTCTTGACCGTTTAGGAAATTGCCGGTACAAACGGCGCGCTAGGCTACGTCTTGTCCGAGACCTGGGACGTACGCCGCAGCGAGGTCGGTGAGGCCGCCGCAGATCCGGGCACCCGGACCAGAGGCTTGCAGAGGCGTACCTGGGGTACGTCGAGCACAGCCGCCGGGAGGACGGCCCGGAGATGTGGTGGCATCGACGACCGCAGCCGGCGAACGTCCCAGGTCTCGGAAAAAAAAGAGAGCCCTCGTAGCTCAGTTGGATAGAGCAGCCGCCTCCTAAGCGGCAGGCCACAGGTTCGAATCCTGTCGAGGGCGCTTTGTGCAGGGGGTATGGGATGAAGCTCAGCGTCATCGTCCCGGTCTACAATGAGGAGCGGACCCTCGAGGCAATCGTAGGGCGAGTCCTCGCGGTGGAGCCCGTCGACAAGGAGATCCTGCTCGTCAACGATGGCTCGACGGACGGCAGCGCCGAGATCTGCAGCGCCCTCGCCGCCAGGCACCCAGAGATCGTCGCCTACGACCAACCCCGGAACCAAGGCAAGGGCGCCGCTATCCGGCGGGGCTTCGACGAAGCCACCGGGGACATCATCATGGTGCAGGACGCTGACCTGGAATACGACCCCAGGGACTACCCGGCCCTGCTCCAGCCGATCCTCGACGGCAGGGCGGACGTGGTCTACGGCTCCCGGTTCATGCACTTCCCCCGCAAGGTGGATGCGTTCATCCACGCGCAGGGCAACCGCATTCTCACCGTCACCTCGAACCTGATGACGGGGCTCAACCTCACGGACATGGAGACCTGCTACAAGGTCTTCCGCGCCCCGATCATCAAGGCCCTGAACCTGGAGAGCGACCGCTTCGGCATCGAGCCGGAGATGACTGCGAAGATCTCCCGCATCCCCGGGATCTCGATCTACGAGGTCCCCATCAGCTACCACTATCGTCCCTATGAAGAGGGCAAAAAAATCACCTGGAAGGACGGCGTCTCGGCCTTCTGGCGCATCGCCCGCTACAACCTCAGGGCCGACCCCTCCAGGGACTACAAAGTCCCACCTGAGGAGATCCCCGTACTCTCAAAGCAGTAAGCGGGCCCGGGCGACCAGCTTGGCCACCGGCACCGTGCGTGCGCAGAACAACACACGTCCCCCGGCGGACTTCTCGACAGCGATGACCTTGCGCTTCCACTTCTTCGCCGGACGCACCACGCAGACCAGGACGTCTGCGGGGGCGTGGGCCGCGATCACGTCGAGGTAGTCTCCGAGGCCCCGCTGGCGATGGGGCCAGAGCACCTCGATGCGCAGGCGCCTGCCTCCCGGACCCTCGAGGACCAGGTCAGGGATCAGGAGGGTCTGGCCGCCCAGGGGCTCCACCTCCTCGCCCGGGAGCACCCTCCAGCCCTCACCCGCGGCTGCTGAGAGACGCTCGGAGAGATCGGTGAGCTCCTTGGGGGTCCACGCGCCGGTGTCCGGATACCAGGACCGGAGACGCTTGGAGGGCTCGAGAACAAGGTTCAGGCGTCCCCGTTTGTGGGGCCACTTGATCGTCGCCTCCCCATGGAAGCGCTCCTGGAGCAGGAGCGCCGGGAAGAACCGGGCCATCTGGAGGCCGTAGCGACGGGCGCCCGAGAGCACGCTCCCGGGCCCATCCACGGTGAGGATGACGCCCTCCTCGGTCACCCGGCTCGCGTGGAGCAGTTCGAAGAACCGCAGGTAACGAATCAGCTGGCGGATCCGGGCCGGCTCGGGCTGCGGCAGGGTGAGGGTGAGGTCCTCCGCGCGCAGCAGGCAGGCCTGCACGAGGGCTGCGTTGTAACGAAAGAGCAGATCCTCCGCCGACCAGTCCGGGGATTCGGTGAGCCGCTGCTCGGCCTTGAGGTCCGCGTAGAGGGCCCGCTCGATTTCCTCGGGCGCCGCGCCGAGCACTGCCCCGGCCTGGGCCAGGACCTCGTCGCGACGTCCCATCTGGGGGAGACTTCCG
>CAZNWW010000656.1:0-2850 GCA_964576155.1 uncultured Myxococcales bacterium
GGAACCGGGGGACCTCGAAGCCGACCAGGTGACCCACCCGGGCCGCGGTGGACGGGATGAGCTGAACGAGGCCCATCGCGTCGGCCCATGAGACAACCCCCCGGCGGTAGCGGCTCTCCTGGCGCATGATCCCGTCGGCGAATGCGGGCGTGAGGCCCCACCGCGCCGCCTCGGGGACGATGATGGACCAGTAGGCCCGAGGGTACTCGAGCTGCCAGCGCTCCGCAGTGTCCGCGCCGGGCCGCTTCCTGCGGACGCGCCAACGTTTCCTGCCCAGGGCCCGTGCCTCATCCGGCGTCTCCAACGAGTGTGACATGGAGAGATCCCAGCCGGGACGCGCTGCCTTCGGAACCCGCGCCGTCACCTGATCATCGATGGAGCGCCAGAGCTCACGAGCCAGGGCGATCTCTCCGAGGCGAACGTAATCGCCCACCCGGGTGAACCGCGCACGGAGCTCACGGGAGAGCCATCTGGGCTCCCAGTTCACCGGGTGGACCGTCTCCGCCACCGGGGCCTGGTCCAGGAACGGATGGGGCACCTCCTTACCGGTCCAGGCGCCCAGGCGCCACAAGGCGAGGAGGCCGTACCAGGTCAGGGGGTAGCGGTCGATCAGGGCGCGCATCCGGGTCGCGGCTTCGTCCCGCCTGCCGAGACGGTGCAGGACCACCGCAGCCCAATAGCGCCCCTTTCCGCCGACGATATCCTTACGGTATTTCGAGAGCCGCTCGAAGACCTTCAGCGCTTCCTTCATGCGCCCGAGCTTGTACAGGGCCCAGCCCTTGAACCAGAGCACGTAGGTGTAGAGCGATCCGCCTTCATGATTGGCCAGGTACTCATCGAAGGGCGCCAGCGCGTCCTGCCATCGGCCGTGATCAAAGGGGAGCCATCCCCGGTAGTACCGGCACCGCTCGGCGTGCTCCCCCTTCGGGAACCGCCGGAGATACTCCTCGAAGATGTGGATCGCATCCTCATAGCGCTCCTGCTTCATGAAGCTGCGCCCGGTCATGTAGGTAGCGTATGCGATCTTGCGCTTCCCCCGGATCAACGCCTGGAAATGCTCTCGAGCCAGGGCCGGCTCGTCGCGCAGCTTGTTGAGGCGGATCTCACCGAGGAGCTCGTGGGCCTCGAGGTGGTGCCGCTTGCAGGCGGGATCATCGATGCAGCCCTGGAGGAGCGCTGCGGCCTTCTCGTAGTGCCAGCACCGGTAGAGGCTCCGTGCCCTGTCCATGCGGGCGGCCGAGCTCCAGGATACGACTTTGCCGTCGGCCTCCCGGGCCTGGGCCTGCGCGGAGCACGGCACTTCCGTGAGGAGCCGTCGCACCAGGGTCTCCATGTCTCCCCGGCGTCCCCGCGCCTGTGCGATCCGCCGCTCGATGTCGAGGATCCTGGCACGCACCTGGTCGGATCCCCTCCGCTTCCGCGGGAGCAGCTCTTCAGCATCCTCGACCCGCCCCGATGCAAGGAGAACCTCAGCCATATCCAGTCGTACAGCCCGAGCCATGCTCCGGGGCGGGCGCGCATCCAGGACGGCGCGCCCCAGCTTGCGGGCCTGCTCATGTTCTCCCGCATCCCGGGCCATGCGAAAGAGCCCGAGCAACCGCAGAGGTTCAGGCACCTGCGCGCAGTCATCGAGGCCCCGATACGCCTCCCGAGCATCGTCCGGGCGGCCCGCCCCCTCGTGGATACGACCCTTCAGCCAGTCCAGCCGGCACGGCGGCTCGACGCTGTCGTACCCGGCGCGGCAGATCTCGAGGCAGATCGACGCCTCGGCCCAACGCTCCGCGCGCACCGCTGACACAACCGCTCCGCAGGGATTCAACTCGGCGGCGGTGTGACACACCGGAACCCCGGCGGGTCCCATCGGGTCCGTAGACAAGAACAACAGGATCAGGGGTATGGAAAGCACAGGTGAGAGCTACTTGAGATCAGCGCAGCAACGGAAACCGACGTTCTTCGAAGCGCCGAAGCGCTTTGCGCTCCGCCAGCAGGTCGCATCCTCGGCGGTCTTGTAGGAGTCACCGCCATTGACGGTCTTCTCCTCGGTCCACTCGGCCACGTTGCCGATCATGTCGTAGAGGCCGTAGGCGCTGCGGCATTGGGACTTCGACCCGGTCGGGAGGATTGGACGCTCCATGCCCTCCTCGTCGACGGTGTTGCACCGGGTGGGATCATAGGTCTTGCCGTAGGAGAACTTGGGGCCGCAGCCGCGGCGCCACTCCCAGTTGGCGCAGAGGCGCTTGCCTTGCGACGCACACGCGGCGCGCGCAGCCTGCCAGCTCACGTTGGTCTTGGGCTTGGAGCCCCTCCCGGGGTACTCATAGTAGTCGATGCAGTAGCCGACGTGAGACGCCGCCTTCTTGTCCTTCTTCGCCTTCGGGTTCTTCACGATCATGCGCTTCATTCCGCCGGTGCAGGAGAGGGCCTTCAGGGCCCCCTGGGCGTCGCCCTTGTTGCCGCCGGTCGTACCCTCGTCTCCGCCCGCGGCGAGGACCTTCTCTTTCTCCACCGGCGCGGTCTTGCCCATGGCGCCCTTGTACTGGGAGAACAGGGGGGCGTATACGGCCTTGGCGATGCTCAGATCGCCCTGCTTCACGACCTTCCGTGCGTCGTGGGCGGTGGTGCGGATCTCCTCGAGTTCGTTGATCATGCCGCCGATCTCCGTGGCGCGGCCGGGGTTGCCGGCCTTCTTCCATGCGGCGGCCTTGGCCTTGAGCTTGGCTATCCGGCGCTTGACCTTCTTGTCTATGGCGCGAAGATCGCCGTCCATGGAGTCCAAAGCCTCCTGCTTCTTGTTCACGGGCTCTTTACGGAGGAGCCAGTTCACCCGCCGCACGTCCCCGCCGCCGTCGT
>CAZNWW010000657.1:0-2850 GCA_964576155.1 uncultured Myxococcales bacterium
CAATACGGCATCGGCGCTTCACATTCCAGTACGATAGCGGGCACCAGCGGATCACTCGACACGACGACGAGCAAGGTCCAGGAGAACCCGACGGGGAGTTGCACATGGCCAAGCGGATCATCCTCGAGCCATCCCGGACGCTGGCGGAGTTCCGCCTGCTGCCGCGGCTGACCACCGAGGCCTCCACCCTCGAGATGGTCTCCCTGGAGACCCTCCTCGCCGTCCACCCGAAGACCGGCGCCGAGTTCCGCGTCAACCTGCCCATCCTGGCCTCCGCCATGCAGTCGGTCTCGGGCTCCCGCATGGGAATCGAATTAGCCCGTCTCGGCGGCGCGGCGGTGATCTTCTGCTCCCAGACCGCAAAGTCCCAGGCGGCCATGGTCGCGGCCATCAAGAACTACAAGGCGGGCTTCGTGGAGCCCGTCACCGTCCGGCCCGCCGACACCATCGCCCGGATCTGCGAGGTAAAACGCAGCACCGGCTTCAATACCTTCCCCGTGGTGGACGAGAGCGGCATCCTCAAGGGCCTCATCAGCCGCAACGACTACGACGAGCACCGCCACGCAAATCGACTCGTATCCGAGCGCATGATCCCCAGGGACCGTGTCGAGGTCGGCGTGGACATCGTCGACCTGAAGAAGGCCAACGAGAGCCTCCTGGACAGCCACCACTCGGTGCTCCCCATCGTGGACGGGCAGGATCACCTGCTGCACGTGGTGTTCAAGAAGGACATCCAGGACCACCTGGAGAACCCCCTGCAAGTGGTGGATGACCGTAAGCGCCTCGTCGCCCTCGCGGCGATCAACACCCACGACTACGCGACCCGGGTGCCCGCGCTGGCAGAGGCCGGGGTGGACGGCGTCTCCATCGACTCCTCCGACGGCTACTCGATCTTCCAGCAGAAGACCCTGGAGTACCTGGGAGAGCGTTACCCCGACCTCCCGGTCCTCGCAGGCAACGTGATCACCGGGGAAGGCTTCGAGTTCCTCGCAGAGCACGGCGCCTGGGCGGTGAAGGTCGGCATGGGCGGAGGCTCCATCTGCATCACCCAGGAACAGAAGGGGACGGGCCGCGGCCTGGCCAGCTCCCTCATCGATGTCTGCGGCGCCAGGGATCGCTTCCGTGAACGAACCGGACGTTACGTCCCGGTGATCGCAGACGGGGGCCTCTTCACCGCCAAGGACGTGGTGGTGTCCCTCGCCATCGGCGCGGATTCGGTCATGATGGGGCGGTACTTCGCCCGCATGGACGAGTCCCCCACAGAGAAGATCACGGTCCGAGGGCGGGTGATGAAGCCCTACTGGGGCGAAGGCTCAGCCCGGGCCCGGGAGTGGCGCGAGGCCCGATACAGCCAGCTCAAGTTCGTGGAAGGCGTCGAGGGTTTCGTGGAGTATGCGGGCAAACTCAAAGACGCGCTGGACGGCAGCCTGAGCAAGATCAAGGCCTCCATGTCGTCCTGCGGGTGCGCCACGATCAAGGAACTGCACCAGCTGGCAGAGCTGGAGGTGGTCTCCGCCCTGTCCATCCGGGAGGGCGATGTCCACGACATCTACCTGCCGGGGACCGACCACCAGTTCGGGAACCGGACATGGGGCGACTAGCATGAACCACATCATCATGGGCGCCCAGTGGGGGGACGAGGGGAAAGGGAAGGTGGTGGACGCGCTGGCCGGCCGGATGGACCTGATCATCCGGTTCCAGGGGGGCGCCAACGCGGGCCACACCATCGTCTTCGAGGGCAATAAATACGTCCTGCATCTCCTGCCTTCAGGGATCCTCTCCCCGGGCAAGGTGAACGTCATCGGCAACGGCTGCGTGGTGGACATCGAGCAGCTCGCTGCGGAGATCCAGGAGGTCCGGGACCAGGGCTTCGAGGTCACCCCCGATACCCTGGCCCTGTCGGACAAGGCCCACGTGGTCACCCCGTCCCACCGCCACGCGGACCGGCTCCAGGCGGGCTGGATCGGCACCACGGGCCGCGGCATCGGGCAATGCTACACCGACAAGATCCGCCGCCACGGCATCCGCATGGGCGCAATCCTCGACGGCACCTTCGGCCAGCGCTTCAAGGCCCAGAACGATGCGTGGCGCCGGGAAATAGACGCTCCCGAGGAGTCCCCCTTCCCCGACGCTGACACGGATCTCAGGCGGATGACCGACGCGATGGACGCGATCGCCCCGTTCATCGTCGACACCCGGGAGTTGATCCACCAGGCCGCAAAGGCCGGCCGGGAGATCCTCTTCGAGGGCGCCCAGGGGATGCTCCTGGACGTGGACCACGGGACCTACCCCTTCGTGACCTCGTCCAACACCACCATCGCCGGGGCCTACTCAGGCACCGGCGTCTACCTGGACTTCCGAAACCGCATCGGCGTCCTCAAGGCCTACACCACCCGCGTGGGCACCGGACCCTTCCCCACGGAGCAGAAGAACGAGGCCGGAGAGATCCTCCAGCGGCAGGGACACGAGTACGGCGCTACCACGGGCCGGCCCCGCCGCTGCGGCTGGCTGGATCTGCCCCTGGTCCGCGAAGCCTGCATCACCAACGGGTACAACGCGCTGGTCCTGACCAAGCTCGATGTGCTCTCCGGCCTCGAGACCATCCCGGTGGCGGTGGGGCGGGGCCCCGACGGCGCGCCGGTCTACGAGGAGCGGCCCGGCTGGGAAGAGCCGCTGGAAGATGCGAAGTCCGACGCAGACCTCCCTCAGACATGCGTCGACTACATCAGCTTCATCGAGGAGTCCCTCGACGTCCCCGTGGCCCTGGCCTCCTTCGGCCCGGACCGCGCCCAGACCATCACGAGGCGGGATCTAGGGTAGAGAAGAAGACGAGCGGGCTGGATATCGACC
>CAZNWW010000658.1:0-2837 GCA_964576155.1 uncultured Myxococcales bacterium
CCGGCACCCTGGCGGAGCGGTCGGTCTCCACCACCACCACCGTGGTCTCGGTGGCGGCCCGCACCCCGGGCCAGGCGGCGCGGAGCTCGTCCACCGAGTGGACGCGCAGGGTCCGGGCACCCAGGCTCCGGGCGTTGGCCTCGAAGTCGAGGGGCAGGACCTCGCCGTCGAGCGCTCCTCCGGACCCCCGGCGCCGGTACTTCGTCCCGAAGCCGTCGGAGCCCACCGCGTTGGAGAGTCCGCCGATGCTGGCGAAGCCGTGGTTGTCGATGAGGACCACTGTGAGCTTGATTCCCTCCTGAACTGCAGTAGCGAGATCTGTGTTCATCATCAGGTAGCTGCCGTCTCCGACCAGGACCACCACCTCCCGCTCGGGTGCGGCGAGCTTGTGGCCGAGGCCGCCGGGGATCTCGTAGGCCATGCACGAGTATCCGTATTCCACGTGGTAGGCCAGGGGATCCGAGATCCGCCAGAGCTTGTGCAGATCACCGGGCGCGCTCCCTGCGGCGTTGACCAGCACGTCTGTCGGCGCCATGAGATCGTTGAGCGCGCAGAGCACCTCTCCCTGGCTGGGGAGCGGGCCGTGCCGGAGATCGCCGATGCGTCGGACCTCTGCGTCCCACTCTTCCTTGAGGGTCGTCGCCCTGGCGGTCCACTCCGGGTTTGCCTGGTGGTCGCCCAGGGCAGCGAGGAGCGCGTCCATGGACTCCCGTGCATCCCCGACCACGGAGTGCGCGCCGTTCTTGAACGCGTCGAACTCGGTGATGTTGAGGTTGACGAAGGTCAGGTTGGGATCCTGGAACGCTGTGGTGGATGCGGTGGTGAAGTCTGAATAGCGTGTCCCGATCCCGATGACGAGATCGGCCTCCCGGGCCAGGAGGTTCGCTGCCCGGGTTCCCGTGACCCCCAAACCGCCCACGCAGCGCAGATGGGCCGACGGGACCGCGCCCTTGCCCGCCTGTGTGACCCCCACGGGGATTCCCGTGTCCTCGACGAAGCGGGCGAGGGTCTCTGTTGCGTCGCTGTAGATCACCCCGCCGCCTGCGATGATCAAGGGCCGGCGGGAGTGGCGCAGGAGGTCTGCCGCGTGGGCCACCGCTTCCCGGTCAGGCCGCGGGCGGGGTACGTGCCAGGTGCGCTCCTCGAAGAGACCCGCGGGGAAGTCCCAGGCCTCGGCCTGGACGTCCTGGGGCAGGCAGAGGGTCGCCGCGCCGCATTGGGCAGGCGACGTGAGCACCCGCATGGCCTCGGGCAGCGCGTAGATGAGCTGCTCCGGCCGGTTGATCCGGTCCCAGTATCGGGACACGGGCCGGAAGCAATCGTTGACCGAGATGTCCTGGCTAGCGTCGGATTCGAGCTGCTGCAGCACGGGCGCTACGTTGCGTCGGGCGAAGATGTCCCCGGGGAGCAGGAGCACCGGCAATCGGTTGATCGTGGCCAGGGCGGCGCCGGTCACCATGTTGGTAGCGCCGGGGCCGATTGATGACGTGCAGGCCCAGGCGCCCAGGCGGTTCTTCATGCGGGCGTACCCGACCGCCATGTGCACCGCAGCCTGTTCGTTCTTCACGAGCAGGTAGGGCAGCTCCGGGACCTCCTGGAGGGCCTGACCGATGCCGGCGACGTTTCCGTGGCCGAAGATCCCGGCCACGCCGCCGAAGAACCGCTGCCGTCGCCCGTCTCGCATGACGTGTTGTTTTTCGAGGTACCGGATCAGGGCCTGGGCCGTGGTCATCCGCGTGGTCTTCATGCGTCCTCCTCGGGGGCGGGCCGCCAGACCGGTGGCTGCGGCGCCTTGAGCCAGGTGTGGTCTGCGGTGAACTCCGGCTCGGTGTAGGGATCCCCGGGCAGGTGACGGATCGCCCACACGTAGAACATCCCATACCCCGGCGCAGCGACCTGTGAGTGGTCGTGCATATCGAGAATTTCGATAGTGTCGAAGGGGCGGATCTTGAGGACGTCCTCTCCGAGCTCTGCGTGGCCGTAACCCCGCTGGTCGGTGAACCGGTAGTGGTAGATTTCCGGCTGGGCGTGGTGGTGGGGCGGGTAGCTGGACCAGCGGCCGGGGAAGTTGATCACCTCTCCCAGGACAAGGTTCGCCTCCGGACGGTTCCGTCCGTCGAAGATCGTGCGGACGATGCGATAGGACGTATCGTCCAGTCGCCCCTTGTCCCGCTGCTCGGACTCGAGCATGGAGCCAGGATCGTACAGGACCGTCGGAAAGGCGCGGTCACATGGAGTCCGACAGATCACCAACTCGACGTCGGTCTCGGCGCGGACCGATATCTCAGCGCCGGGCCCGTGGTGGAGCGCATGGGGGTCCTCGTCGAAGAGAGACCTGCGGCCGGCGCCGACTTCTCTTCCGTCGAAGCAGAACGTGACAACTCCATCCATCAGGAGGAAGGCCTCCTCCCGGGCCGGATCTCCGGCGTGCTTCTCCCCGGCGCGCAGTCTGAGCACCCCGAAGTCGATGCCGGTGTCGCTATGGTCCGTGCCGGCGCCGGTGATGGGGGTCCAGCCCCAGGGGAAACCGTCCGTATGGCGGATGCGTCGCGGGTGCATCGACTCCTCCTTACTTCATGTCCGGGGTCGGCAACATGAAATCACGTACCACGGTCTGGAGATCATGGTAGGCAGCGATGAAGCCCCGCAACGTGCGGACCGTGGGGCCGAAGGTGTCGAAGTCTTCGATGGAGAGGCCGTCGGGCTCCCAGGCCCGGCGGAAGTCGGGGAAGCGATCGCAGAGCTCCTGGAGGGCCCCCGGGTCCACGGGCGCGTCGATCCGCGGCCTGACCACATGGTCGGAGGCGATGAACCGGACCTGCCAGTCATACGTCATG
>CAZNWW010000659.1:0-2506 GCA_964576155.1 uncultured Myxococcales bacterium
GATCTCCTGGACCCCGTCCCCCCCGCGGAGACGCACCGGGCGCACCTCCAGGAGCTTCATGCCGTCCAGAAGTCTAGCCTCTTTGGCGCCCCAGACGGCGCCGATTACCTTGGCCAATATCATGGGAGCGGTATATCAGATGCTGATGGAGGATGGAAGATGGACGATGGCAGATGGCAGATGTGAAGAGGGTGGGCATCGTGTATTCTCAGGGGTGGATCGGATTTGGAGTGCGGCATGAAGTACATTCTCCTGTACGGCCTCGTGTTTCTTGCTGCGGGCTGCGCGGACGACCCCGAGCCCAAGGCGACACCCCTGCCGCCCAACGAGGCGATCAAGTCCGGGCCTCCCCCCGTGAAGTTGGTGCGATCGTCCGGCGCAGAGGTGGATGAGCCGGGGACGTCGGCGCGCAAAGCCACCGGAGTCGCTGCGACGATACCCGAGTCGACCCGCCCGAGGAACGTGCCGGTCCCCACCGAGGAGTGGTACGACAAGGAGGACGTGGGGACCATCGAGATCATCCGGGAAGAGGATCCCATCAAGCAACGTTACCAGGAGGCCCTGGAGCTCCTGGAGATCGACAAGACCGAGCAGGCCATCGCGCTGCTTCAGGAGAACGCCAAGGATGCACCTGACGACGCCGTCAACCACTGGAACCTCGCCTCGGTCCACCTCGCCCTGGAGCAGGGCGAGGCCGCGCTGCCTCCCCTTCGCAAGGCATTGGAGCTGACTCCCGACAACACGGAGTACGGGCTCACCCTCGCCGGGGTGGAGCTGCTCATGGGCAACGCCGCAGCCGCGGAGGTGCTCCTCTTGAAGCTCGAGAAGGCGCACCCGGAGATCGCGGATGTCCATTACCAGCTCGGCCTCCTGCATATCGCAGCGGAGCGTACCGAAGCGGCCCTGGCAGCCATGAAGGAGACGACCCGGCTGGACCCCAAACACTCCGAGGGGTTAACCCGTCTTGCGATCCTCCACGTCGAAGCGAAGCGGTGGCCCGATGCCCTGGCAGCGGTGATCGCTATTCAAGCAGGCGTTGATCCAGACGCGGCTGAGTCGGTGGAGTTCCTCCACGGTCAGATCCTGGGCAAGCTCGGTCGGTGCGAGGAGGTGGGCAAGGTCCTGGCGAATGCACGCAAGGTCGGCCAGGCGGACCTCGCCGATCTCGCAGAGGGAGAATGCTGGCTCGCCAAATCGGACCCTGACAGGGCCCTGCCGCTGCTGCGCGCTGCGACGGAGCGGACCCCCACCTGCCAGCCTTGCCAGATGTTCCTGGGGGACGCGCTCTTCCTCAAGGCCGAATGGGGGACCGCGGCGGACGCGTATGGCGCAGCAGCCGCTGCGAAGCCCGGGGACTGGCGATCCCGCCGCCAGGCCGGTAAATGCTACATGAACCTTCAGCGGCCCAAGGACGCAGTCCCTGTCCTCGAGGCGGCGGTGAAGATCGCAGCGGAGGACGCTGAGGCCTGGGGGCTGCTCGGACGGGCCTATATCGCCTCGGGCAACAAGGCTGAGGCGTGGACCGTGATGGAGCGTCTCGAGAAGCTCGGCGATGACGAACGCGCCAGGATCATCAGACAGCTCTTGACGCAGTAGGCTTTCGTGTAGATTCTACCGGCCGCGAAACCGTCATCCTGAGCGAGCGCAGTGAGTCGAAGGATCTCAGGTGCTCCTCTCGGGCAGGAGTTTCAAATGCGAGCAGTGATCTTCGGAGCGCCCGGCAGCGGGCGCAAGACCCTGATGCAGGCCTTGAGCGGCGGCACCCCGGTCACAGCCGGGAAGAAATCCGTGGCCACGATTAGAGTTGCCGACGAGCGCGTACCGTACCTCAGCGGAATCTTCCAGCCGAAGAAGACCACGTGGTCGACCATCGAGATCACCTTTGAGGATCGCCACCACGAGGTCGGCTCGAAGCTCTTACAGGAGGTGAAGGGATACGACGTGCTGGTCCCGGTGTTCGGCGCGTTCGATGCATCCCCCGACGACGCCCCGGCGCAGGTCATCTCTGCTGTGGAGTCTCTCCTGGATGAGCTGATCCTTGTCGACCATCTGGTAGCGGAGCGGCGCTTGGCCAGCTTCCGGAAGACCGGAGAGAAAGGCGTCGGCAGGGACCTCTTCGAGAGGATCGTCGCAGGTCTCGATGACGGCCAGCGCCTTGCGGACATCGAGATGGATACCGGCCAGCGGGAGCTCCTGGATCAGTTCAACTTCCTCACCTTCAAGACAGTCATCGCAGTGGTCAACGTGGCCGAGGAGGAGCCCACGGACGGGCGGTGGTCGGACCTTCGTACGTCCCTCGCCCGCCTGGGCGTAGAGCCCGTCATCCTCTCCGCCGCCCTGGAGTCTGAGATAGCGACCCTGGCAGTGGAGGAGCAAAAGGAGTTCCTCGATGAGCTCGGGATGGACGCGCCTGCCTCCCACCGCCTGGTCAGATCGATCTACGCAGCCCTGGACCTGATCTCCTTCTTCACCGTGGGTGAGGACGAAGTCCGGGCATGGGGCGTAC
>CAZNWW010000659.1:2516-2815 GCA_964576155.1 uncultured Myxococcales bacterium
CGCCGGAGCGCCCGCGCCCCCGAGGCCGGTGCCCGTATCCACACCGACATCCAGCGCGGCTTCATCCGCGCCGAGGTGGTCGCCTACCAGGACTTCCTCGCTGCAGGCTCCCTCGCTGCGTCCCGCTCGAAGGGCACCTTTCGCCTCGAGGGCAAGGACTACCTCGTCAAGGACGGCGACATCATCTCGTTTCGGTTCAACGTCTGAGCAAGGTGTCGCCCACCCCCTGATCGCAGTCTTTACAGTCACTTAGCGCTCCGTCCATTTCGGTTAATGTGTCCGAGAATGTCCCTGGCGGT
>CAZNWW010000660.1:0-2192 GCA_964576155.1 uncultured Myxococcales bacterium
CGGCCCCGGAGCTTGACGACCGCTCGTCAATCTGTGGTAGAACAAACTACCCGCTATCAGGGGAAGCGACGCCGAGAGGTTCTCATGAAGACTTGTTGGATGCTGACGATGGTCATCTTCGCCGGCCTTCTTGCTTGCGACAGGCCCAGTCCGGCCGAGCAGGATATCGGCGGCGGGGCGGACCTCGATGTGTCAGAGATCGGGGACAGCGTTCCCGACCAGGGTGGAGACGATCCGGAGACGGTCGATCCTGGAGACATCTTCGGAGACGTCGAGGTCGACCCCGACATCCTCGTCGATGTGCCGGGGATCCCCAACTGCGCCCCGGGGGAAGGGTGTTTCCTCGATCCGTGCACCGAGAATGTGCAATGTCAGTTGGGGTACTGCGTGCAGCACATGGGGGAGGGCGTCTGTACCCAGGTCTGTGATACCGAATGCCCATCGGGCTGGACCTGCCAGCAGCTGGGCTCCGGGCCCGATCTCGTGTTCGCGTGCATCTCGACCGTCGCCAACCTGTGCCGTCCATGTGCGACGGTTGCGGACTGCAAGAGCCCCGGCGGTGCAGAGGACTCATGTATCGACTACGGTGAGGAGGGCAGCTTCTGTGGGGCCCCATGTCTCATCGATGACGACTGCCCGTGGGGGTTCTCCTGTGTCGAAGCGGTCACTGTCGACGGAATCGACACCACGCAATTTCTGGCCGATGCCGGCGTCTGTCCGTGCGCGGGAACTTCCGTGGAGCTTGCCCTGTGGACCCCTTGCACACTCACCAATGAGTGGGGCAGCTGTGGGGGAAAGCGGATCTGTACCGAAGACGGTCTGAGCGAATGTGATGCGTCGGCTCCGGCTGCGGAGATCTGTAACGGCGTAGACGATGATTGTGACGATGACATCGACGAGCCCGCCTACTTCGACGGTGACTGGCAGGATCTCTGTCATGACGAGAACGACTGCACCAACGATCAATGTATTGGAGCGGAGGGCTGTGCCCATGAGGTCCTGAACGGAGTGGAGTGCATGGACGGCAATCCCTGCACCGTCGCCGACCATTGCACCGAGGGTGTGTGCATCGGTTCCCCGGTGGACTGCGACGACGAAAACCCGTGCACCGACGACAGCTGTGATGAGGCCGGCGGGTGTGTGTTCGAGAACAACGCAGCCGACTGCGACGACGAGAATCCCTGCACCGTCGCAGACGAATGCGAGGGAGGCCTCTGCGCCGGCGTCGCCGTTGACTGCGACTGTCTCGCTGATGAAGATTGTCAGGCCCTCGAGGACGATGACGTCTGCAACGGAACCCTGGTGTGCGACACCGGAGTCCTCCCCCACGGGTGCATTATCGACACGGAGACCATCGTCACGTGCCCCGGGCCTCCCGGGGGCCCGCAGCCCTGCCTTCAGGCCGCCTGTGACCCCGGGACCGGCGAGTGTTCCCTGGTCCCGGCCAACGATGGGATGCCCTGTGACGACGGTGATGCCTGCTCCTTCGGCGGGGAATGCGTCGGTGGCACCTGCACCGCCGGGAGTACCTTGGCCTGCAACGACGGCAACCCCTGCACCGACGACGCCTGCGACCCCGACATCGGGTGCCAGTTCACGCCGAACGAGGCGCCATGCGACGACGGGAACGCATGCACCGACGGGGACAGCTGCGTAAACGGAGATTGTCTCTCCGACACGGCGATCGAATGTGATGACGGGAACCCCTGTACGAAGGATACCTGCGCACCGGTTGTGGGCTGCGCATTCGCCATCACCGCCGGCCCTTGCGACGACGGCAATCCGTGCACCATCAACGATGCCTGCGTGAACGGCGCGTGTCAGGCCGGCCCCCTGGTCACCTGCGAAGACTCGAACCCCTGCACCGATGACAGCTGCAACGCCCAGGGGCTGTGTCAGCATACTCCCAACCAGGCTCCCTGTGACGACGGGAACGCGTGCACCCTCGGAGATGCGTGTGTCGACGGCGAGTGCATCCACGACGCGCTCGAGGCCTGTACCGATGACAACATCTGCACGACGGATTCCTGCGATCCTGTCGTGGGATGCCTGCACCTCCTCAACCAGACACAATGTGACGACGATAACATCTGCACCCTCGGCGACCATTGCCACCTCGGCGAGTGCATCTCGTCCGGGGACCTGACCTGCGACGACGGCAACTCCTGCACCGACGACAGCTGCGACCCGGC
>CAZNWW010000660.1:2202-2812 GCA_964576155.1 uncultured Myxococcales bacterium
GGAGTCACCGCGGGCATGGTCGCGAAGCTCCCCCTGCGACCCGGCGATCGGGTGCGAGTTCGCGGCCAACTCCGAGGCCTGCGACGACGACAACGAATGCACCCTCGGCGATCATTGCAGCCAGGGGTGGTGCCTGGGGAACGCCGTGCAGACCTGCGACGACGGGAACCTCTGCACCACCGACGCTTGTGACCCGGCGACGGGCTGTGTCACCGTGAACAACGACGCGCCCTGCGATGATGGCAACGCCTGCACCGTCGGTGATGTCTGCGCAGAGGGGCAATGCTCCAGCGGATCGGGCGCGGACTGCGACGACGGCAACGTCTGCACCACCGACACCTGCCACGAACTGGTGGGTTGCTCACACACGGCCAACACCGCCTGGTGCGATGACGACAACGCGTGCACCTCCGGCGACATCTGCGCGGACACCGAATGCCAACCCGGTGTCCAGGTTCTCTGCGACGATCTCTACCAATGCACCGACGACTCCTGCGATCCGCTGAACGGCTGTGTCTTCGAAGAGTTCGCCCCGTGCTGCGGCAACGGCGAGGTCGAAGTCGGCGAGGAATGCGATGACGGCAACGACGACCCGACCGACGGCTGCAGC
>CAZNWW010000661.1:0-1461 GCA_964576155.1 uncultured Myxococcales bacterium
AACTTAATAAACCGCGCCTGTCAAGGAGCATCGACTCCAGCCCCCGTTTCGATGCTATCCACTCAATGGCGTCGATTCGATGCCGACGTCGGGGGTCCGCTCGTCCTGGCGTTTCAGCCCTGATCAAGGGGTCGCGCGGGCAAGGACGCCGGGAGGAGCACCGCGTCGACGCGTCGATGCACCCGATTCGTCGGGGAACACGTGAGAGAGTTCTTTACCCCGTCGTATCCGTGGCGGAAACTCCAGATACCGACAGAACGAAGTTGTTTCGAAGACAGGGAGGTGTTCGCATGGGGAGAGGATCCGGAGGGAACAAGCTGCTCGGAGCCGTGGTGTTCATCGCAGTGGTCGGGTACGGAGTGTACGGATACTTCCAGGACAAGAAGGCGGATGAAGACTCCCTCGCGGCCCTGGGCACGCGAATCGAGATCCAAGGGAGCGGGTTCTACTACAGCGACGCCGTAACCGAGACCGAAGCCCGCGCGCTGGCGGACTTCCTCGAGGGCGCGGGGTTCTTCTCGCAACAGAAGGTGAGCGTCCGCCTGGATCGCAGGGACGATACATGGATCTTCCAGACCGTGATCATCGACCACCAGATCGCGAAGCAGTCCACCTCGGTCTCGATGACCTTCGTCGCCGCTGAGCTGGCCGCGCGGGTCTTCGATGGAGGGCCCCTCGAGGTTCACCTCTGCAAGGAGCTGCGCAAGCCGGCGGTCCGCACGGTCTCCAACGCGGGGATGCGTCACAGCGTGGAGCGGGGCGGCTGCCTCCTGCTCTACGGCGACCCCGTGGACGCATCGGCGGCGACCCGTGTCGCCGACCTCCTCTCAGAGCTCGGCTTCTTCGACAGCCCGGGCACGAGCCTGCACCTGGTGAAGAGACAGGACCTCTGGCAACTCCGCACCATCATGCAGCCAGGCATCTCCGAGGACGGGGGCCTGCACGCTGGCTTCCGAGAGCTCGCCGAGAGGGTCTCCGCAGGGGCCCTCGATGGCGCCCCCCTCGAGGTCCACCTCTTCGATCCCCGTTCGGACCGATGGTTCGTCCTGAAGATGGGCGAGTCGGGATGACGCTCGCACGCGCACGCCCGGGATCTCATTGGGAGGCCGCGGAGGCTACTGATCGAGGCGATACCAATACTGGGTGCGGCCGTGGCGGGGGCCCCCGACGAAGCCGCGGAGCTTGATCTTCTTGCCGCCGTCCTGGAGCTCGATGAAGCACTTGTAGGTCTTGCCGTTCTCCGGATCCAGGACCGTCCCGCCGCTCCACCGCTCGCCGTCCCAGGTCAGGCCCTTCAGGATGGTCAACCCGTCCACGGGCTTGTCCTTGAGGGCGCCCTCGCACTTCTCGCAGACCGGATCGTCCGGCTGCCCCGCGAGGGGGTAGATGTGGATGATGGTCCCCGAGAGCGCGCCCGCGGCGTCCTTCGAGATCTTCACGATGGAGCGCGGCTTCTTCGAG
>CAZNWW010000661.1:1471-2811 GCA_964576155.1 uncultured Myxococcales bacterium
CACTTGCCCTCGGGCGAGGGCCCCGAGAGGGTCAGCGCGACGGCGAGGGTGAGGAGGAGGTTCATTGGGGGCTCAGCGCGCCAGCTTGACGGGGACGAGGCCCTTCGCACGGATCCGCGCCGGGGCCGCCTTCGCGTTGGTCAGGCCGTAGCGGCCCAGGAAGTCCACCAGGGGCTTGTCCAGGCAGCCCGGGACCATGCAGTCGTCCGCGGCGCCGGTCGCGCCGGGCTTGTTGTACGAGGGCTGGTTGAAGCTCACGTGGATGTGGTGGTGGTGGAAGTAGTACCACCCGTACCCCATGTTCTCCCAGTTAGCATAGGTCATCTGGAGAAATTTCCTCCGACGCGAGGGAGAGCATGATGAGTTTGCAGAATTCAGGGGATTGCGGCGTACGCAAGGCAATGTCCCCTTCAGGGTTGCGCGCTGGTTTCACTTTACAATATGATTGCGCAGAGTGACATGACCATAGTGGGCAGGGGTTGCTTCCGCTGGCGGAGTGCCGGAATCAATCGCTTGCGGTCTTTGTATGAAACAGACGGGGGTTCATTAGGATGGTGCTACCCAATAATCTGTGCCGCGGATTGTCAGTAGCCCTGGCGCTGACCGTGTTGTCCCTGGCAGGTGTGGGCTGTTCACAGAAGAAGGAAGTTGGACGTACCTACTCCAACAGCGAGAGCCCCAGGGAGTCTACCGCAAGCAAGGCAGAGGGGGCGAAATTCGAGGTGAGATGCAAAGTAGAGTACTGGGCGATGGGTACGGGCGAATGCTCGTTCATGAATGTCGGGGGAGGCGTGGGCTCTGTATGTGGCGTGGTCCAGGTCAAGCATTTCCGGGGAGCGGTCATCAAGAGTGACAACATGTGTTCGGGACGAGTTCTGCCCAACACGGTGGAAAGGCAGGATTTCGATGTCGGCAATCTGCTGCACGGGTGCTCAGAAGGCTTTTTGGACAATGAAGAGGACCATTGTTTTGCAGAGTTCACTGCACATTAGGAGGAGAGGATGAACAGACCCGACCAAACGTCGGCAACAGTTTTCTTTCTGGTTGTTGCCCTGTTCCTGTGTGTTGCCGGTTGCGAGAAGCTGACGGGGCATGAGGAAATCACAGCCGAGGTCATTGAGAGCAGCCTCGTTGATAGACACATATCCGAGGGTTTCGGAAAGCAGTGGCGTTTTGCGCCCGAGGAACACAGAGAGTTCATCATAGTTAACACTCGGACGTCCGGGGACGTTGCCGTGATCTATATTGACATCAAGACGAACGACATTGGTCTTCGCTCAACCGCTTGTCACGGCCGAATTCGTCTGGAGTACGAATGGATCTCCACCGAATGGCAACTC
>CAZNWW010000662.1:0-2805 GCA_964576155.1 uncultured Myxococcales bacterium
CCCGGTTGAGGAGGTTCACCAGGTACCAGTCCAGCGCGGAAACCCCTGCCAGGAGCCATGGATGGAGCCCCGTGAAAAGCCACCCGAAGGTGAATGTGCCCAGGGCCGCGATGGCGGTGATGTGCAATCTCCCGATGGACAGGAGCTTGAGGAGTCCCGTAAGCGTGGCCGGCCCTCTGGACGTTGGCGTCAGAAGAGCTTCTTGGCGACGCTGAGGATCCCGTGCTTCCAGGGCACCCGGTGGGAGACACCGGAGGTGTTCTGGAACTCGTGGAGATGCTCGAGGTACCACTTGTAGTTCCGTATCAGCGCGTCCTTGTTCGAGAACTTCGGGGTGAAGCCCAGGACCTCTTCGGCCTTCTCGATGGACACGAAGCTGTCCGTGGACGCGGTCTCGTAGACCCACTTGTACAGCGGCGAGAGGTTGAACTTTTCCAGTATCCGCAGGGTCCAGATCATCGGGGACGCAGGGAAGCCGACGATCCGCTTGCCGTGGCCCGCGTAGTCCATTACCGCCTGCCAGTCCTCCTTCATCGTCGTGTACTCTTTGGCGCCGATGTTGAAGACGTCGTCGACCTTCTCCTTGGGGAGGGTCAGACAGAGGTGGATCGACTCGCAGAGGTCTTCGACGTCGAGGAGCTGGTATCGGTTGTCGCCCCAGCCGATCATCGGGAAGTTGTGCCCCTCCATGGCCCACTCATAGAGCAGGGTGAAGACACCGAGCCGCTCGGGCCCGATGAAGGACTTGGGCCGCAGGATCGGTACGCAGAGGCCCTGGGTCCGGAATCCTGCGGCCAGGTCCTCGGCCTGGACCTTGGCCTCGCCGTACGGGCCGACGCCTTCCTTGGGGTCGTGCTCGTACAACGGATGGTGGTCCGGGATGCCGTAGACCGCGGTGGACGAGATGTGGACCACCCGCTCGACCCCGCGCGCCTTGGCCACCTCCATCACCATCCGGGTACCGTCGATGTCCGTGGTGTAGATGTCCTCCGGCGCATACAGGGGCAGCGCGGCGGCGCAGTGGACCACGAGATCCGCGCCCTGGGTCGCCGCGTCCACGTCCTCCCGGTTCCGAATGTCACCGGTGATGACATCCACCTTGTCCGCAACGTCTGCGTAATCGAAGGGTGCGAGGTCCAGGGACGTGACATCGAAGCCCCTCGCCAGGAGGTACCGCGCCAGGTTGATGCCCAGGAACCCGGCTCCGCCGGTGATCAGTACGCGCGCGTTCGGAATCATTCGCTCGCCTCCTCCCCCTCGTACTGCGCCTCGAGGACCGTCTTGATGATCTCGCGGGCCTTCTCGCCGTCGTCCTCGCGGGTGATCACCGCGCCCCACCCGAGGACGCCGGTGAAGATCCCATCGTATGCGGTGTCCCGGTGGGACTGGATCAGGAAGGGGATGCCCTCCTGCTGGAGGATCTGCTCTACCAGCCGGGTCTGCACGGGCCCATCCAGGATGAACGCCTTCGAGAGGGCCGTTCCGGTGAAGGGTGCAAGGTCATCGTCGGAGAACTTGGTGCCTATCAGGACCTTCAACTCGTCAATGGTCATCCGGCCCAGGGTCGTGTTGTTACTCATCTACGCCTCCTCGCGTGTGCGAGTAATCTAGCACCGCTTTGCAGGGATTCAACGGAAAACATGTGCTTGATTGACTCCCCGTATATTCCTGTTGTACTGTCCCCGGGTCTGAAACAATCAAGTGCTCATGGAGTTCCCATGGACGCGAATCTGAGCCCCTACCTTCCCGTCGTCCTCGCCCTCGGCGTAGCGATGGTCCTCGGCCTCGGCATGGTCGGTATCAACGCGCTGTTCGGCCCCAAACGAAAGGGGAAGATTCACACCGACCCCTTCGCCTGCGGCAACCCTCCCAAGGGCTCTGCCCGGGAGCGCTTCTCCGTGAAGTACTACCTCGTCGCGATCTTCTTCCTGGTCTTCGACGTGGAGGTGGTCTTCCTGCTGCCGTGGGCGGTGAACTACAGGCGCTTCCTCTCGGATCCCGCCATGGCCTGGGTGGCCATCGTGGAGATCCTCTTCTTCATCGCGATGTTTGTCCTGGCCCTGGTCTACGTTTGGAAAGCCAAGGCCCTGGAGTGGGAGTGACAGCGTGAGCAAGCAGGTCATCGACATCCTGAAGACGAAATTCGGCGCGGCGATCCTCGAAACCCACGATCACCGCGGGGACGACACCGCAGTGGTGGAGCCGGCCCGGATCCGTGACGTCTCTACATTCCTGAAGGAAGACGAGCGCTGCGCGTTCGACATGCCCATCGACGTCACCGGGGTGGACTTCATGGAGTATCCGGGGGAGCGGGATTGGCGCTTCGAGGTGGTCTACCACCTGCGCTCCACCAGGCACAACCACCGGGTCCGCCTCAAAGCGCGGCTCCGTGGCGACGCCCCCACCCTACCCTCGGTTCAGCCGGTCTGGCGCGGCGTCGAGTGGTACGAGCGTGAGGTCTTCGACATGTTCGGCGTGCGGTTCGAGGATCACCCGAATCTGCGCCGGATCCTGACGTACCCGGAGTTCAAGGGGCACCCCCTCCGCAAGGACTACCCCGTGCGGGGACATCAGCCCCTGATCGACATGCCCAACCTGCGGGGCGATGATGTCCCGGAGGAGCAAGACTCATGAACGACCGACACGACGCGCTGCCCGGCCTCAACACCCGGGAGATGCTCATCCAGATGGGTCCGTCCCATCCCGCAATGCACGGGACGGTGAAAATGGACCTGACCCTGGACGGCGAGACCGTGGTGGACGTGGACATCCAGGTGGGCTACCTGCACCGCGGCTTCGAGAAGA
>CAZNWW010000663.1:0-2800 GCA_964576155.1 uncultured Myxococcales bacterium
CCGGGGTGCCCGAGGCCCTGGCCGCGACTACCCTCGTCGCTGACCTGGACGACGAGGACTCGGTGAAGGCGCTGTTCGACATCCATGGTGAGCGGATCGCTGCGGTGATCATCGAACCCATGCCTGCGAACAACGGGCTGCTGCTCCAGCGGGATGACTTCCTGCGATTCCTGCGGGACATCACTTCGCGCTGCGGAGCGCTCCTGATCTTCGACGAGGTGATCTCCGGCTTCCGCCTCCGCTACGGTGGCTACGGCCACGAGGTCGGGGTGACCCCGGACCTGGTCACCCTCGGGAAGATCGTCGGCGGCGGCATGCCCATCGGCGCGCTGGTCGGCCCCGCCGCGATCATGGATCACCTCTCTCCCCTCGGCCCCGTGTACCAGGCAGGGACCCTGAGCGGTAACCCGGTCTCACTGGCCGCGGGGATCAAGACCTTGGAGATCCTGCGGGATGAGGACCCCTACCCCCGCCTGGATGCGCTGGGCGCTGCATTGGTGAATCGCCTCGAGGCCAGCGGAAGACCCGAGGCTCGCGCCGTTCGCCAGGGGTCCATCGTCTGGCTGCATCTGGACCCTGCTCCGTTCCCCCGCAACCCCGACGCCATCGCGGAGGGTGTGACCACCCGCTTCAAGGGGATGTACGCCTCCCTCCTCGAGCAGGGATACTATCTCCCGCCGGCGTCGGTGGAGGTGCTCTTCGTCAGCGCCGCCCACAGCGAGGCAGAGGTCATCGGCCTCGCGGACGCAGTGGTGGAGCTACTGGGCTGAGTCGTGGCACGACTTCGCACCCAAGCGCGGACGATCACTCAATGGATCGTACATAATCGGCACACCGTCTTCTTCGGTGTCTCCTTCCTGCTCCTGGCGACCCTCGTCGCCTGGTGGGCCATCTACCTGCGGACCCTGGAGGAGGATCGACATCAGAACCAGTACAGGGAGCTGCGCCTCAAGGCGCGCTTCTTCGCATCCATCCTGGGTCACATCCCAAACCCGCCTCAGGATCTCACCGACGTCCCGGGTGCGGAGCAGCTCACCTACATCAGATGCGAGGATACGGATGAACTGAGCGTCACCATGCGGCCATTCCATCCCGGAACCTGCCTCGCCCCTTCAACGGAGGCCGTCGCAGCCATAGAACGGAAACATCGATCCAAGTCGATAGCGGTCGTCGGGGAGGGTGCGCTCTCCATCTTCCTCATTCTGGTGACGGGCTGGATGTTCTTCCGAATGGTCGCAGCGGAGCGACGGAGTCGCTCGGAGCTTCGGGAGCTATGGAGCCGGGTCTCCCACGAGCTGAAGACGCCGGTCACCGGCGTGAAGGCCCTCCTTCAGACCCTCGAGGCCCAGGATCTCCCGCGCGAACAAGTCATCCCCCTGGTACGAATGGCGCTGGAGCAGGTGGACCGGCAGGAGCGGCTCACCGAGAACCTCCTCATGGGGCAGCACCTGGAACGTGACGGTACCCGCCTCCACCCGCGGCCTCTGGATATCGAGGCCTTCCTCACGAACTACGTCGATGGCCTGGGCGTCTCCCTGGCGGGCCGTCAGCTTTCCGTCCATCTGGACCTCCCCCGGGGGGGGAAGGTCCGCGCAGATCCCAACGCGCTGCGGGTGATCCTGGACAACCTGGTGGACAACGCGGTGAAATACGGGGGTGAGGAGCCCGAGATACGGCTGGAGGCCCAGATCGATGGATCCTGGACCCGTATCCATGTCGTCGACTCGGGTGTGGGCTTCGAGCCCGGCGACGCGGAGATGGTGTTCGCCGCGTACCGGCGCCTCTCCGACGAGGTCTCAGGCGAGCGACGGGGAACGGGCATGGGCCTGACCATCGCCCGGGGCCTGGCCCGGCGGCTCGGCGGACGATTGGACGCGACCAGTCCCGGACCGGGGCTGGGGGCACGGTTCACCCTCTCCCTGGAGACCGAGGAGGCCTGAATGGCACGCATCATCGTGGTCGAGGACGAGGAGCTCATCGCGACCATGCTCCGCATCAACCTGCGCAGCGCCGGCCACGAGGTCAGGGTGTTCACCCGCGCTGAAGACCTGCTGGACCACTTGGAACTCGAGGTCCCGGACATCGTCCTCCTGGACATCATGCTGCCGGGGATGAACGGCGACGAGGCGCTCCGCACCATTCGGGCGAAGGGCCTCGATGTACCCGTGATGATGCTGACCGCACGTAAGGACGCCGGACTCAAGGTGTCGGCCCTGGACGGCGGCGCTGACGACTATGTTACCAAGCCCTTCGACATGGCGGAGCTGCTGGCAAGGATACGCGCCCTGCTCCGCAGAGGCACCTGATGAAGATCCGAGCCGGGGAGCCCGCGACCCGGACTCCCCTGGACGACTACGCAAGGAGGACAACATGTTTCCTACAGTGAGAATGAGACGGCTTCGTGAGCACCCGGTGGTGCGTGACATGGTACGTGAGACCCGGCTGAGCGTGGACGGCCTCGTGGCGCCGCTCTTCGTCGTCGAGGGTCTGGGCGCCAGGGAGGAGATCCGATCCATGCCCGGGCAGTACCGGCATACCCTGGAGAGCCTGGTGGACCACTGCAAGGAGATCCAGGACCTCGGCGTAAAATCCGTGATCCTCTTCGGCGTCCCCGCTCAGAAGGACCCCGTCGGTATGCAAGCGTTTGCGGACGACGGCATCGTCCAGGAGGCCATGCGCCGCATCAAGGCCGCGGTACCCGGAATGCTGGTCATCGGAGACGTGTGCATGTGCGAGTACACCTCCCACGGTCATTGCGGAGTAATCGAGGGGGAGCGCCTTCTCAACGATCCGACCCTGG
>CAZNWW010000664.1:0-2792 GCA_964576155.1 uncultured Myxococcales bacterium
GGCAGCCCGGAGCCTGACCAGAAGCAGGCCGAAGACACCAACACCGAACCCGACGTGGTGCTCACCGGCCCCATGGCCATCGAGATCGACTGCGCCGACGCTATCGACGCGCTCTACGGAGACCCCGGCGCGCTGCCCGACGAGAAGGGCGCGATCATCTTCTGCGCACCTGACGGGACCCTGTCCGCGGCGGACATCGACACGGAGCTGGCCGCGATGGGCTACGAGGGCCCCGCGGCCACCAGTGGCGCCACGGTGTTCCGGGTACTCTACAAGACCCAGCGCGGCAACGACGACGCCGGCGCCTCGGCAGCCCTCGTCTACCTGCCCGACAACCCACCTGCAGACATCATGCCCATGATCGTGGCCTCCCACGGCAGCCGCGGGCAGGCCGCAAAATGTGCCCCGTCCACCAAGGACCCCGCGGGGGACTATGTCCGTGACGACTTCATCAACCAGGTCTATCCCATGGTGGGCTACGGCTTCCCGGTGATCGCCCCGGACCTGGCCGGCTACGCCAACTTCGGCGCGGACGGCAATCCACCCAGCGGCTACGCGCACGGCCTGGACGTGGCGCGGTCCACCCTGGACGGTGCCAGGGCCCTGCGAGCGCTGATCCCTTCGCGTCTCGACGACCAGATCGTGATCACAGGTCACTCCCAGGGCGGGCATACCGCGCTGGCCGCGGCGGCCATGGCCGAGACCTACGGTTCGGGCGGCGAGATCGCCGCGGTCGCTACCTACGCTCCGCTGTGGCTGCCCCAGAGGAGCTGGGGTGCGCTCTTCCTCCTCGCCGCCGCCTACCCCATCGCAGAGGTCCCGTCGGTGAACGCGGTGACGATCTGGTACCACTACACCCACGCCGAGCTGTACGAAGGCCCCGGCGCGGGCCGTGAACTCTTCGCAGAGGAGCACAGGGACACCATCCAGGCCTTCGTCGAGGGGACCTGTTGGAGCAGCGGCTACCCGAACCTGGAGACCGCGGCCAACCTGGTCACTGAGCTCTTCGACCCGGCCTTCGTCGACGCGGTGATGATCCCGGCAGGGACGGGCCAGCCCTGCTCTGCTGACGAACCGGCCAAGTCCGTGTGTGAGACCTGGATCGAGCGCTATGCTGCAGACCGCCCGCACTTCACCGGCGCGCTGGCCGACGTCCCGCAGCTCGTGGTCTACGGCGGCCTGGACACCACCATCCCGCCGGATCGGATCATGTGCGCGTTGGATCGCCTCCAGACCGACGGCGTGAACAGCACCCAATGCTTCGACCCCCTGGGCACCCACGGCAGCATCGTGGCCCAGCACAGCGACCACGTGGTCCAGTGGATCGCAGCCCAGGTCCTTGACACCGAGATCACCGAGACCTGCCCATCCGACGAAATCCTCCTCCTCGACGGCGACGGCGAGCCCATCGAGTGCAACAACATTCCGCCCAACGATTGATTGCAGTAGGGGCGCCTCGCCCCGATGGAGGAACAGAAACGTAGGAGGGGCACATGGACCGCTACTCGAGACAGATCATGTTCCCGGCAATCGGGGCGGAGGGGCAGGCGCGGCTCGGCCGGGCCCGCGCTGTCATCGCCGGCTGCGGCGCGCTGGGCACCGTCATCGCGTCGGGGCTCGTCCGCGGCGGGGTCGGGAGCGTCCGCATCATCGACAGGGACCTCATCGAGACCCACAACCTCCAACGCCAGATCCTCTTTGATGAGGACGACATAGCGGCGGGCCTGCCCAAGGCCATCGCGGCCCAGCGTCACCTGGCCCGGGCCAACTCCTCGGTGCAGGTGGAGGGGGTGGTGACGGACCTGAACCACACCAACGCTGAGGACCTCCTGGCAGACGCTGACGTCATCCTCGACGGCCTGGACAACTTCGAGACCCGGTTCCTTCTCAACGACGTCGCCCTGAAGCACAGGATCCCCTGGGTATACGGCGGCGCTATCTCCTCCCACGGCGCCCAGATGAACATCCTCCCGGGGGAGACCGCATGCCTCCGATGCCTCGTCGGCGAGATGCCTGCGCGGGGAGGCCTCGCAACCTGTGACACCGTCGGTGTGATAAGCCCTGCACCCACGATCGTCGGCGCGATCCAGGTCGCCGAGGCCTTCAAGATCCTGTTGGACGCACCCGCCACCAGTCGGGAGCTGGCCTTCCTCGATGTGTGGGACGGGACCTGGACGCGGACCCGCATCGAGCGACGTGACGACTGCCCCGCATGCAACGGGCGGTACGAGTTCCTCGATGGAGATATAGCACTCCGCGCGTCGTCCCTGTGCGGCCGGGGCTCGATCCAGGTCCTGCCGTCCAGCCCCCAGACCCTGTCCCTCGAAGCCCTCGCCGAGCGGCTCCGCAGCGCCGGCGAGGTGGAGCTCGACGAGTTCATGCTCCGCTTCCAGGCGGATGACGTCGAGATGGTGGTGTTCCCGGACGCCCGGGTCATCGTCTTGGGGACCGATGACGAGGCCTTCGCCCGGGGCATGTACGCACGCTACATCGGGGCGTAGCCGGGTCATGCCGACTGCACGCCCCCGGATGACCACCGAGACAGACTGCGCGTCGATCGGTCGGCTACTGCTGCGTCCCTTCTGCGATGCATAGGAACTTCAACATCTCGCCGCCCCACCAGAAGGCCTCTCCCCAACCGCTGTAGAACTGCGTGGGCCAGGGCAGGCCTCCGATCGCGACCCTGCGGACCGTCCCGGTGCCGCAGGTGCAGCAACCGCCTTCGCAGTAGGGGCACTTGAAGATGTACTTCGAGCTGCTGGTGCAGGCGTCTCCGTCGTTACACCCGCCGC
>CAZNWW010000665.1:0-2788 GCA_964576155.1 uncultured Myxococcales bacterium
CCTTGTTGGGGGAAGTGCCCGGAGGCGAGCGCAGCGAACCGGAGGGCGATGGGGGGCTGCCCCGTGCAGAGATCCGCCCACCTTGACACCCCCTCCCGTCCCCTCATACAATCCAGCCAGCCGCGCAGGGCGGGGAAGTCGGTGCGATGCCGACACGGTCCCGCCGCCGTATGCGAGGACGAAACCGGCGACATGCCACTGGGACGATGTCCTGGGAAGGCGCCGGGAGTAGATTGATTCGCGAGTCGGAAGACCTGGCCTGTGCGGAAAAACGCAACACTCCTCGAGGAGGGAGTCCGCATGCGCCGAATCATCCTGTACATTGTTTCCCTGTCCATCCTGACCATCGCCTGCGACTCCAGCGATCCCCCGGTTGCCCCTTCGACAGACTCAGGGCAGGCTTTCGACGTTGCCGTAGACGTCAACGTCGCCGACTCAACGGACCAGAATGACCTCACCTTCCCTCCAGCCGACTCGGCGACTGACACGGAGACCCCGCCCGGCCTCCCCTCCTCCGACCTCCCCCTCGATCCCTGCCCCGTCCCCCAAGGCCCCTGCCTCCCCATCTTCCATCTGGGCGTCGCAATCCCCTTCGACGCAGGAGGCCTCCCCCTGGAGGTCGGCGTGGGCCTCGGTGCGGACGCTTCGGCCCCCGCTGCCTGGACAGAGAGCGCCTCCCTCACCCTGGACGCGGTCGGCCCCCAGGTCATCTTTGCTCGCGTCGCCGGTTGCGGCGACCAGGCGGTCTTCGCGTGCGCTACGGACGTGCGCGAGACCTACCCGGGCGCAGCGGGGACCCCGGACTCCGACGCGGTCGCCGCAGACGACCCCGCGATCTCCGCCTGGGCTGCGGACGCGGTATCCTACACCGCCGGGGAGGGCGTCGACGAAGAATGGACCGATCCGCAGGAGGCTGCAGGTCCCGCGGAGGGCAGCGCCACGGACATCCTGTGTCTGGGCCGCGGCGGCGAGGTGGTCCTGTCCTTCACAGACCCCATCCCGAACGGCCCGGGGCCTGATCTGGCGGTGTTCGAGAACTCCTTCTCCGATACCTTCCTGGAGTTGGCTTTCGTGGAGGTGAGCACCGACGGCGTGAACTTCGTACGCTTCGACTCGATCTCCCTGACGCCGGATCCGGTGCCCCCCTACGGCACCATGGAACCGACGCTGATCCACGGCCTCGCCGGGACCGTCGGCAAGGGCTTCGGGACTCCCTTCGACCTCACAACCCTGGTCAACCATTTTGCGGTGCTCGGTGGTGCGGTCTCCCTTGACGCGATCCACTTCGTGCGGATCGTCGACGTAGTGGGGGACGGGGGTACGATGGACAGTCTCGGGAACCCGATCTACGATCCGTACCCTACCGCGGGCAGCGCTGGCTTTGACCTGGACGCGGTCGCGGTTCTGGGCGAGTAGACATGCGTCTCCTCTTCCTGGCCCTGCTCCTCGCCGCGCCGCCGCCCGAGGACCCGGTCGACGAGGATCCCGGGGTGGTCATCGAGGCCCCCAGGCCTCCCCTGGATCTCAAGCACGACCAGGCTGCGGCCGGGGTGGTCCTCCTGCCCGAGGATCTGGACGATCCCGGAGAGACCCTCCCCGCGGTGCTCGACCAACAGGCCGGGGTACGGGTGACGCGGCTCGGCGGCCCCGCGGCTTTCTCCACCCTCTCGATCCGCGGCTCCTCCGGGGATCAGGTGCTGGTGGTAATCGATGGGATCCCCCTCAATGCGGCCGCAGGAGGGGCGGTGGATCTCTCTCGCCTGCCCCTCGGGAACCTGGAGCGCATCGAGGTCTACCGCGGCACGGTGCCCCTGCGCTTCGGTGCGTCGTCCATCGGCGGCGCGGTGTCCCTCGCCACGCGGCGGGCCCGGGGGCGTGAGCTCTCGGCGTCCGCGGGGATTGGGGCCTTCGGCGAGCGCTCGGCCCGGCTCTTCTACGGGGAGCGACGACGCCGATGGGATCTGGCCTTCGGGCTGGACTACGGCGGTTGGGAGGGGAACTTCCCCTACCAGCACGACGGAGGGACCCGCTTCGATTTGACCGATGATCGTACCCTCCATCGCCGGAACAACCGCGCTGATCAGCTGGGCGCGCTGGCCCGTGGCAGCCTGCACCTGGGGCGGGGCTGGCGCCTGGACGCAGTGGATTGGTTCTTCTGGCGGGATCAAGGGATCCCCGGCCTGGGTCAGTTCGAGACCCGCCGCGCAGGGTTTCGCAGCATGGACAACCTCTCGGCGCTGGACCTCCGATGGGAGGGCCTCGATGGGGTCATCGACTGGCAGACCACCGCGTCCCTGCGCTGGGCCCGATCCCGGTTCACGGATCCCCGCTCCGAGGTGGGCCTGGCCGGGGGTGACTCCGACGACACGACCTGGGCCCCCGGGCTGCGCACCCACCTGTCCGCGACGCCCCTGTCCTGGTGGAAGGTGGAGGCGGTCGCAGGGTACCGATACGAGCGCTTCGAGCCCGAGGGAGCGACGCTCTCCGCGGCTCCTTCGGAGCGGCACCGCGTGGACGGAGGTCTCGAGACTGCGTTCCACGTCCCCGCGGTGGATCTCCTTCTCATCCCGTCAGCGCGGGTGGAGCACGCTCAGAGCAGGGGGGCGGACGCGGGCGCAGCGGGCACCGAGTGGTCCGGGCGTTTAGCCCTGGTCAACCAGTCGGTCCCCGACCTCCGCCTCTCGGTCTCCGGGGGGCGCGGGATCCGCCTCCCCTCCCTCTTCGAGCTCTTCGGCAACAGCGGCCGGGTCCTGGGAAACCCGGACCTGCGGTCCGAGACCGCGTGGAG
>CAZNWW010000666.1:0-2787 GCA_964576155.1 uncultured Myxococcales bacterium
CGTCGCGCGGCGGAAGCTTGCGAAGCGCAAGGACAAGCGGTTCCACCTCCCCCTCACCGAAGAGACCCGGGGAAAGATAGTCCTCGGGGACGTAACGCTCCTCTTCCAGTTCGTGGCTCCTCCTCCAGAGGTGCCCAGGCTCCAGCTCCCTGCCAGCGCCAAGGGCGCCTGGTGGCGGAACATTGACAAGACCTTCGCCTTGATCCTGGTCTTCAGCTTCCTCTCTCAGGGCGGCTTCGAAGGGTATCAGGAGTTCTACTGGCGGAACACGGGTCGGTTCCTCGTCCAGGAAAAGAAGGGAACCCCCAAGATCCTCCAGACCCTGGTGAAGATGGAGAAGGCCAAGCAGGAGGAGGAAGAACAGGAGGACGAGGGCGACGACAAAGAGGCCAAGGAGCCCGAGTTCAAGGACAAGGAAGACGGCGACAAGGACAAAGCCGAGCTGGCCGAGAAGGTCCTCGAGACCACCGATGGAGAGAAGGGTCTCGCTGCCGAGACCTTGTCCGACGGCCTGGACCTGGCCGATCCCATGGACCTGGGGGACAAGGGCCTTGGGGACATGAAAGAAGAACTCGCCGCCGGGTTCGAAGATAAAGTCAAGGATCGTACTCCGGCCCGCAGCGCGGCAGCTCAGCTGGCCTCCGCCGATCGAATGGTGTCCGACAAGACGGTCGTGGGCGTCCTCGGGTCCATGTACGGAATCGGGGATGGCGGCGCTGATGTTCTTGACGGTGGAGCGCGCGCAGGCGCTGACTCCGGCACCTGGGGTGAGGGTGACATCACCGTCGGCGGAGACTTCGGCGGTCCGAAGTCCGATATCTTCGCCGGGGGCGACGACTCCATCGGGGCTCTCCTCGAGGCAGGTGATGGTATGGGTATAGGTCCGGGCTTCGGCCCCGGTGCCGGCGGTATCGGCGCGCAGCTCGACCTCGGCCTGCGGCCCGAGACAGGCCCCACCGCTACTGATGCGATCACCGGGCCCAAGAAGGAACTCGTGGTCGTCGCGAAGGACGAGACGACAACCACCGAGAAGAAGATCAAGGTCCGCGTTCGTGGTGGCCGGATTTCCGGTGTCGTGGGTGGCAAGATTGACCGGGCCGCGGTGGAGAAGTACCTGCGGCAACGGACCGTCGCAGTCCAGCGTTGCTACTACGATGTGGTGCGCCGGAACCCCAATGCGGGCGGCCGTCTCGTTCTGCAGTTGACCATCGCAACCAACGGCCGTGCAAACGTCAAGGTGGTCAGCGACAGCATCGGCGACGACGGTGTGGCCAAATGTGTCGTTCGGAAAATCAAGGCCTGGCGATTCCCGAAACCCGACAAGAAGTCTGTCCGCCTGAAGGTCCCGTTTGTGTTCCGGTCTCTTTAGCACCCCAGGTGGTTGATATTCCCCTGTCCCCTTCATAAACTGGTAGGCGGCCGAACAACCAAGAGGCAGGTGCAGCATGACACGTATCCAAATTACTGCGTTGGGAACAGCCTTCTTGCTCCTCTTCGCAGGTACCACGGTGTTCGGGCAGCATAAGAAGGTCGACGATGAGGTGGCGGAAGCGTATCTCTCGCCGATCCGTGCCGAGGTGAAGGACATGTCCTGCGTGGAGATGGTTACCAAGGCGGACGGGCTCATCGCCGAGATGCGGGCCATGAAGGATAGCGCCGAGGCCCGGCTTCGCAGGGCACGTCAGGACAAAGACATTGAGCGAATGGACAATATCAACGAGGCGCTCATCGCGCTCAAGGGAGTCCTCAATCTGGCGGAGGGCTACTACTATGACCTCAAGGCCAAGACCTGCGAACCGAAGGTCGCGCGCACGGAGTTCATCAAGCTCCGCATCGCCTACAACAAGATGCAGGAGCTCGATGCACAGATCCGCGCCGCAGGCGGACCTGCGGACCAGGGTGTGGTAGAGGGGCGTCCTGTGATCCAATGGACCAAGGACAAGGATCTTCCCGACATGGATCCAGTGGAAGAATTGGAGTTCTGGGAGGTCTACCTCGAGCGGCCGGAGATTGCCAGCCCATATCATTAAAGATCTTGATAACCCCTCGATCCGGGTATATAAGCGACTAGGAAGGCGGAACAGCGTGCAATTGTAAGCTCTTTTCTTTTATTGAGACCGAAATGTTTGGCAGCCGTCGGTCTGTGGTGGATAGAAGGCGTACTGGACAATGTTGGATAGAGGGAAGAAAGCGCTCCTTGGCATGATGGTGGTGCTCCATCTCATGATGCCTGGGCTGGCCCGAGCTGAGGGGGAGATCCCTGACCTGAGGAAGCATGAGACTTCCGCCTCCCGAGGGCTGCAGTTGCCTCCTGTGCGCAAGGCGCTGGGGCTCGACGCTGCGGGTTTCATCTTCAAGCCTGAGTTGACCTTCTCCTCCGAGTTCAACACCAACCTCTTTTACGCCGACGCAAACGACCCGACGAAGCCGGTGGATTCCTGGCTTATCAAAGTGATTCCGAGGCTGGGATTCCAATCTCCCCGACATTCTCTGCTCATGGTCGACGCCCATGGGGCGTTCGAGTTCCGTAAGTACTTCAATGAGCGGACGAGCGTCACCAAACAGTCCATGTTTGGCGGCGTTGCGGGCTTGGTGGCGACGTTCTTCCCGCGCAGCGTGGTCAGCGTCACCCTCCACGAGGACTTCCGGCGGGTGCTGGAGCGACGCAACTTCGAGACAACGGCCAGTTGGGACCGCAACTTCAACAAGGCTGGCGCCGACATCAACATCCGCCCTGGCGGAAAGGCCATGAGCTTCCGGGTGGGTTACGACTTCATCACGGACTAC
>CAZNWW010000667.1:0-2778 GCA_964576155.1 uncultured Myxococcales bacterium
CGGGCCTGGTTCGTTCGTACCTCCGCTCCAACCTGGTCCAGGCCGTCCCCGGGGCGGCCGGGCGCGGCTTGCAACAGGAGGAATGTCAGCAGGAAGACCGTGATCACCACCAGGACAGCCGAGAACATTCGGGTGAGGACGAGGCGGAGCATCAATGTGGGTGCTCCAGGACCAGGACCAGCCGGTCCATAGCGTCTGCGGCCCGGGAGAAGCTGACCAGCTCATCGTAGCGTGACGCAGGGAGGAGGTGATCCGCCAGGTAGCTGTGATGGTGAATCGTCAACCTTCGTCCCCGCTCCCAGAGGGTCTGGTGTCTGCCGAAGTCCGTTGACACGTTGCCCTGGTTTCCCTGGAGCTTGAAGCGTCGCCCCTTCGGCGCCGAGAGACGGACCTCCACCGTTGTGAGAGCCTCACCGTTCAGCATGATCGGCAGACTCCGGCGGCTCTGGGCCGAGTAGCGTCGTTGGAGTGTTCCCGCCCCCAGGCGGAGGAGGACGGGCTCGTCAAAGGCGCCCGCAGGGAAGGTGACCGACACCTGGAATACGAGGACGCCCTCGTCGAGCTTCATCCTGTGGGTGCTCACTTGCGCCGAGGGGAAGAAGCCCTGTGCGAATGATGCGACGGCCTCCTCGCTGCGCTCCTTCGGCGCCTGTCGGAAGCGCTCCCACAGGCTGGCTCCGGCGATGCCTGTGAAGCGGATGGTGAGGTCTCCAGTGCCCCCTGCGTCCGACCGGACGCGGACGTCCCATCTCACGTTTATCCCGTGGTCCGCGGGATCCACCCGGGGCGTCCATACGCGCAGGTGGGGTCCGCCGGAGTCCATGAGAAGCCCGGGGCGTTCGCCCAGGAAGGGCCTCAACTCCCCGAATCGCGCCGCCGGTCCGAAGGGGTCAAGCCAGACAGTCTCTCCAGCGCGGGGCACTCGCACGACGGGTTCAATGTGGACTCCAGGGTCAGCGTGGCCTGTGAGGCCCATCGCCCCGCCCGGGGGATCCAAGAGGACCAGGGTCGCCTGGATGTCCATCTCAACCAGGAGGGCCAGGAGGAGCAGCGCGGCGGAGCCCTCCCGGTCAGCCAGGATCTCCGGGGCCCGGCGGGCGAAGAGGCTCCTGTTGTCCACAGCGATGGTCCGTCTCACCTCCTCGAACGCGGCCCGGACCGGGTCCTGGCCGCGCCTCAGCTCCGCGGCCAGGAGGCGGAGGGTTGGGTCCGGAGTGAGCTGACCGAGGAGGCCGTCCGCCAGTTGATCCCGCAGGCGTGGCCAACTCATCCCGTCGGTGCAGATCTCCACCCGCGGGAGTCCTGCGTCCCAGCGTTGGAGCGCATCCTCGGTGGCGGTGGTTTCGAGGCGGCGGGCCTCGAAGATCCGGATCCCCGATGCCCCCTCGACGGGTGCAGGAGCGCCCCAGAACTGCGTCGCAACGAGATCCTGGTCCGTCTCGTTTTGTATCACCAGGCGACTGCGCCACACCGGGACGTCTCGAGAGGAGAAATAGAACGCCGGGAGGCAGAGCTGGTCGGAGAGCGCGAAGGGGGGATCCAATTCGTCGATTGTCTCCATCACCACGACGTCACCTTCGGCCAGCTCGCCGAGGTTGGCGAGATCCCCGGCTCCCAGCGCGTCGGGCTCACGCCAGGTGCCGTCGCTCTTCCGGACGCGGAGTCGGATGACCTGCCCCGAGTCAGGGACCTGGAAGTCGGTCCAGTCCTGCGCTGCCTGTTGGGTGCGGAGGTGATAGACCCGCGTGGTGCGCTCGGTGACCCGTCCCTGGGGTCGCAGACGGAGGATCGTCTCGTCGAAGACCATCACCAGTGCGCCCTCGCCCCATCCCGCTGCCTTGTAGGCCTCGAGGGTCGATTCGAGGGACGCGGCCAGTTTGTCGAGGGCAGCCCAGGAGGAGAGCATTCCCTCTCGGGACCGCAGGTCTGTGGTGGCCAGGGGGGAGCCTGTGACAGCGACGAGGTCCGCTGCCGAGATACCCCCGGGGGTCATGTCGGCTCGGGCCCAGATCAGATCCGGGTCGAACCAACCCAGCCGCAAGAGGAGCCGCTGCGCAGCCGGTTGCTCTCCGGCCGCCTCGAGGCGCCGGGCGAGTTGGAGTACGCCGGGAAAGTTCTCATAGGGCGTCATGAGGCGTTCCTGCAGGGCCGCTGCCTGACCAGCGTCCTCCATCGACCCGCGGGCCGCGGCGTCGGCAAAGGCCGCTTGTCGGCAGAACGGGGTCTGCCTCAGCAGCAGAGGAGCGATCTCCCCTTGGGCAGCCTGCTGCCCGATCCGGGTGGTGGTAGCGGGGCAACTGGCCAAGCCCTCTGCTTCGAGCGCGTCCGATACCGCCGTCGCTCGGTCCGCAGCCTGTCCCGGGCGTCCGGCGTCCGCGTCGTGCCGAGCCTCCAGGATCTGGCCGGGGAGGGTCTGCCGACAGGAGGCAGGCCAGAGTTCGATCCACTGGCGGGCTTCGCTATCCCCCGTCAGGAGTACACCATCCAGTCGGCTGCGCCAAAGGAGACATTGCGCCGCGCCGTCGGTGCGGCCCGGCTGCGCCGCCTGTGCAACAAGGGCCTCCAATGGGCCGCGTCGGTCCAGGATGCTCTCCAGGCGGAACCGCAGGAGCAGCGCCCCCGGGTTGTCCGCGGACACACGTTCTAACGCCGCGGCCACCTCATGGACCGCCCCCCGCAGGATCGCCCCATGTCCCCCCGCCAGAACTGTGGGAGGGGCCTTAGCCCCGACTCCCTTGCCCCCTGTGGGAGGGGCTTTGTAGCCGAGTTGAGCGGACG
>CAZNWW010000668.1:0-2775 GCA_964576155.1 uncultured Myxococcales bacterium
ATGAGGAGGTTGTACCTCCGCTTCATGTGCTTGATGATGGCCTCGTCCATCTTGTCGCCGCCGACCTTCACTGACTTCGAGTAGACGATCCCGGCCAGGGAGATCACGGCGACCTCGGTGGTGCCGCCGCCGATATCCACCACCATGTTCCCCGTGGGCTCGGTGATGGGCAGCCCTGCACCGATGGCCGCGGCCATCGGCTCCTCGATGAGGTAGACCTCTCGGGCGCCGGCGGACTCCGCGGACTCCTTCACTGCACGTTTCTCCACCTCGGTGATTCCGAAGGGCACGCAGATGATGATACGCGGACGGACGAGGGTCTTGCGGTCGTGGGCCCTGTTAATGAAGTAGCGCAGCATCGCTTCGGTGACCTCGAAGTCGGCGATGACGCCGTCCTTCATCGGTCGGATCGCTACGATGTTCCCCGGGGTCTTCCCCAGCATCTCCTTGGCGTCGCGTCCTACCGCAAGGACCCTCCGCGAACCGCGGTGATCCTTCTGGACAGCGACCACGGAGGGCTCACATGACACGATCCCCCGACCCCTGACGTAGATCTTCGTGTTCGCCGTCCCGAGATCGATGGCGAGATCATTGGAGAACAGACCGTAAAACCAGTTCAGCAAGTTCCACTCCGGCGGCGACGGTCAGACGCATGAAAAAAAAGCACCCTTAATTATCAAATATTGGCCAGAGCTGCAAGGAAGATCTTATGAGATGGGATCGTGGGCTGGAGAATCTGGTTGCATTCAACAAACACCTGCTCTAACATCCCGCGTCCGAATTCCATGCTCGCCTACGTGCCCGGGCGGGCCTGAAACGAGAAGGGACTGCGTGATGCTCGGAGAACTGCGACGCCATTCCAAGTCCGCAATAATCTACTTCCTCTTCGCCATCATCATCATCGTCTTCGTGTTCACGTTCAACACGGGCGGTCAGACGGGTGGCTGTGGCTCGGCGGATGTGCCGATCTACGCGGAGGTCAACGGACACGCCATCGATCAAAGCCATGTCTTCATGGGCATGCGCCTCCTGCCGGGCCTCGTGTCCAGCCAGGACGGCATGGCGTTGCTCATGGGCATGGGCGTGGACATCATGTCCCTCTACTCGATGGACCCCGAGAACCTCACTCCTGCCCAGGGGCGGGCAATCGTCGAGGCCCTCCAGGGGATCTTCATCATCAGCGACGAGGCGGAGCGCCTCGGCTTCTCCGTAAGCGAGAAGGAGCTGGCGAAGGCCCTGTATCCGGCAAAGTTCTTCGACGAGAAGGAGGCCGTGGAGGACGGGAAGGAGCCCGGCAAGGAGTTCAACTGGAAGGCCTACAACGCGGAGGTGACCTACTGGCTGCGCGCCTCCCAGACCCGGTATGAGGAATACACCCGCCGGGTGCTCCTGGCGAAGAAGATGATGATGTATTTCTCGGGCCTCGTGCAGGTCACCGACGCGGACGCGGAGGCCACGGGCCTTGCGAAGAAGCATCAGGTGAACCTGGAGGTCGTCGAGTTCGCTGCCGGGAGCTTCACCGATACAGTGGAGATTCCTGGAGACCTGTCCGGGTTCGTCGAAGAGAACAAGGATAAAATCGACGAGTACTACGACGCGCACCCCGCGGAGTTCCACTCCAAGCAGCAGCTCAAGATCCGCGTGGCCCTCGCAGACACCGAGGAGAAGGGAGGGGAGCTCCTGGCTCGCCTGAACGGCGACAAGCCCCTCCTCCCTGAACTGCCGCCTCCCGCGCCCGCGCCTGAAGCCCCTGAAGGTGAAGAACCCGAGCCCGAAGACATCGGGGCTGAAAAGCCCCTCCCACAGGAGCCCACCGAGCCCGAGGCCCGCTTCCGTGAGCTCGCCAAGCATTGGTCAGACGACGGCGAAACCCGGGATCGCTCCGGCACCGTTATCGGCTGGCAGGAGATCAGCGCCTTTGGGATTCCCCCATACGGCCCCGAGGTCCTGGCGGCCCTCACCGAGGCCAAGGAGGGTGAGGTCGTCGGCCCCGTCAAGGGTGAAACCGGCTACTGGCTGATCCGCGTCGAGGATGAGAAGACGGCCCGGGACCTCAGCCTGGAGGACGCCCGTCAGGAGATAACAGAGACCCTCTACCGTCAGGAGAACGCCCGCGAGGCAGCGAAGGCCCAGGCAGAGATCCTGCTGGCAGCAGCCAAGGGCGCCGGGGATAAGACCCTCGAGCAGGTCCTCGAAGGCGAGGCCTTCGCCGACCTGGGCGTCGCCGCCCGCAAGACCGGTCTCTTCTCAGCGGCCACCCCGCGCTTCTCCATCCCTACGGTAGGCCCGGTGGAGGCGCTGTTCCGGGACGCGTTCCGCCTCACCGACGGCGCCCCCGTCGCTGGCGAGATCTACGAGGAGGAGCGGTCTGAGCGTTTCTTCGTGATCCGTCTGGTGGAGCGCCAGGCTCCGTCCGCGGACGAGCCCCTGACCGAGGATGACATCGAGGCGGCGCGGGAGACCCTCGCCATCGAGCGGGACGTGGCCTTCTTCCAGGCCTGGTACGACTCCCTGCTGCAGCGGGCCTGGGACGAGGGCGACATCGAGTACACAGCGGATTACGACACGTACCTGCAGTTCCTCCAGGCGAACCTCGAGGCTCGCGAAACCCAGGCTGCGAAGCAGGCGGCGCGGGACGCCCGTCGGGGTCGTCGCTAACCTCCCCCCCAAGACTTATATCAGAGCGGATCCACCCGCCGCCGTAGCGCGGTGACGAACTCCTTGTAGATGCCTTGATTCTTACCCTCGTCCACGGTGTCGATGACGAGGTCCAGC
>CAZNWW010000669.1:0-2774 GCA_964576155.1 uncultured Myxococcales bacterium
CGAGAAGTACGCGTAGTGCAGAGCCGAAGCCGCCGCGGTCCGGATGGTGAGATCCATCTCCTCCCGAGTCTCCCCCGGCACCCCGAGCATCAAAAAGCCTGTGGTGAAGATCCCGACCTCGTCAGCGATCGCGACGTTCTCGAGGAGTCGCGGCACGTCCATGCGCTTGTTCGTGAGCTTCTGCATCCGGGGCGACGCTGACTCGATGGCTGCGCCGAAGTAGACCACACCGGCGCTAGCCATGGCCTCGAGCTGCTCCCTGTCGAGGATGTCTGCCCGCAGCCCGTTGGAGAACCAGAACCTGACCCCGATATCCCGCCGGATGGCCTCCTCGGCGAACCCCAGCAGACGTCCCCTTCGCCCGTTGAAGAGATCGTCATAGAGGTGAAAGTCACGCACCCCATATCGGTCCGAGAGCCGCTCCACGTGTTCGAGGATCCTGGTCGGAGACTGCCCGCGGAACCTGCGCCCGAAGATGTCGTGGCAGAAGGTACAGCCGAAGGGGCACCCGCGGGAGGTGAAGAGGGGCAGGTATCGATGGGGTGGAAGGACGATGGTGGCCATGTCGTTAGGGACCATCGCATACGCGTCGACATCGAGGAGATCCAGCGCAGGATCCGGCAACCCGTCGAGGTCGCTGATCCGGGGCACATCCGGGCCGCGCTGCGTACGTCCACGCAGCCGCCTCAGGAGGCCCCGCACCTCTCCGATGGGCCGCCGGCCCAGGCGATGCTCCAGGTAATCGGAGAACGGGACCTCCCCCTCTCCCGGGATTACCCCCCGGGCTCCGGGATACTCCAGGCTGACATCCGGATACGCAGAAGCGTGGGGCCCGCCTATGAGGACCTCCACGCCCTCGAGATTTCCCAAGAGCCCGGCCAGACGCCGGATCCGCTCGTGCGCTGTTGTGAGCCCCGAGATGGCCACGATGCGCGGGCGCGTGCGCCGCGCTTCTTCGATGATCTCTTGATCCGACAGGAAGTACCCGTCCACCAGCCGGAAGGTCACCTCACCGGGAAAGGCAGCCCGGGCATACGCGGCCAGGGAGAGGAGACCCAGGGGCGGCGCGGTCCCCTGGCCGCCCTCGTGGAACCCATCCGGGCGAGCCTGGACGAGGAGGACGTGCAGTGGTTCCGGTCCCCTCACCCGCTCACCATGGGACCGAACGTGTAGAGACCCCAGGCCAGCCCGCAGGTGGCCATCCCCATCCCGCGCTGGATCCTCCGGCGGCGCTCCGGGGCGCCCCCGCCGGGCCGCAGGAAGATTGCGAGAGAGAACAACGTGATGGGAGCCGCCGCTCCCGCGAACAACAGCGGCATGCCCGCGGATGATCCCGCCCAGACGGTGACCGCTCCAGCCGCGACCCCGAGCATCCCCGAGACCGCGGCGGTCACGTTCGGCCCGAGGATCGCAGCGGTGGTCCTCACCCCGTCCGCGAGGTCCTCGTCGTGGTCCATGGCCTCGTGGAGGAGCTGATTCTGTACCAGCACGAGCCCGAACAGGCCCGTAAAGGCCCAGAGGCCCGGAGCCCATGGGAGAGGCCCCTGGCAGAGGAAGGCCAGGGGGCAGAAGATCCACAGGTTGGTCAGGGTCCCCACGACCGGGAGCCGCTTGAGCCGGGGCCCGCCGGAGTAGAACGCGGATCCGACGAGCTGAAGCCCCGCCGCGAAGCTCGGCACGGGGCCCAACCAGCCAGCGCCGGCCAGGGCCAGGGCCGAGAGCAAGAAGAGCATCACGAGGTGCCGATCACCGCCCGGGATCCCTTCGCCCGCCAGAGGGTTCTTTACAATGGAGCGGTCGAGACCTGCGTCCCGAAGGTTGTTCCAGCCGTAGGCGAACGCGAGGCAGCACGCCGCTATCCCGACCGCTACGACCAGTCTCAATGGATCCGGGGCAACCGAATCCCAGGAGAGCACCGGGAGGGCCAGGTAATAGAACCAGTCACGGACCCGCAGGAATCGCAGGATGTCTCGTCCCATGCGCCCCCCTACCACCGCAGCGCGTTGCCCAGGGCCCTCGGGCTCGGGCGCAACAACAGCGTGTTGTCCACGTATGGCAGAATGGAGCAGCCGTCACAGCGCGGCGGACCGCCTCGGAGGGCGGCCGCAGGGTCATCCGGGTCCAGGAGGACGCGGTGCGCATCCCAATCTACCATGCAGCACGGCAGCAGAGCCCCGTCCGGCAGGACCGTGTGGAAGTATCGGCCGGCGAAGCAGCGACCCTCGAATCCCCTGGGGAAGCCCTCGGTGACCCAGCGGAGGTGGGTCGACGAGTTGCCCACGGGCCTCCCCTCGCGTCGCCAGGCTCGGATGCGACGGAACACGTCCCGGGTGACGTCCTCCTCGAGGACGCCCTCGAAGCCCTCGCCCTTCCAGGTCGGGCGGAGCTGGACCGGCTGGAAGAACGCCTTCGCGCCCAGGTCCTCGGCGACGCGAAGGACCTCCTCCACCTGCGCGGCGTTCTCCTTGTGCACAGGGCAGATGATTCCGAGTCCGGGCCGATCTCGCCGCGCCAACTCGCCCATTCCCTCCATCGCGGCGCGGTAGGCACCCGGGCCTCGGATCGAATCGTGCAGAGCTGCGTTCCCCTCGATTGTACAGAGGACGTAGTCAAGGCGCGCGACCGTATCTGCGTGCTCCGCCAGGAGAATCCCGTTGGTGACCAGGCTGGTCAGGAAGCCGTGGGCCGCAGCGGAGAAGGCGATGCGCCCGAAATCCGGGTGCAGGAGGGGCTCCCCCCCGGATAGACCGACCCGGGCGGTCCCATGACGTGCG
>CAZNWW010000670.1:0-2552 GCA_964576155.1 uncultured Myxococcales bacterium
TCTTCGATACCGCCGGCCTCTTCCCCTCGAGCCTCTTCACCCGTGCGGCCAGGGTGTCATACTCAGCCTTGGTGACCAGTCCGAACCGGTCCAGGAGATCCGCACGGATCGCGCCGCCCTTATTCACCACCTCGATCGCCTTCAGCTTCTCGAGGAAGTCGGTGACCGCTACGGCTTTGAGCAGATCGTCGATCCGCTTGAGCCCGTCCGCGGGGGTCGCAGCCAGCCGCTCATGGACGCTCTTGACGAGCTTTTGCATCTCGTCCTCGACGCCGTGGAGCTGACGGGTTGCTATCTGCACCCGATCCATAACCATGTCTCGAAGTTCTTTCGCCTTGTCTTTCATGCCGGACCTCCGTAATGCGTCATCGGCCTATGACGCACAAGATAACGCGCAGCGTTGGCTTGTCAAGATGTTTTTTGTCGCGCTGCGTTATCTGGTGGGACGACCCATGTTCATGGCACAACTCGCCGCGCCCTCGCTGAGCTGCTCCCAGAAGAGAACCAGCATCACCAGGATCAACGCGAGGAGGACGATCTGGTTCAACGCGTTCCGGGGATGACGACGACGGCCGTAGCGGGCTGAGCGCCTGATGAGCCTGCGATCTCGGGATCGACTCAAGAGGACATCACTCGAAGCGGAGGATGACCGGCATCTTGATCCGCTTCTCGAGGCGACGTTTGACGACACGGAAGTTGCTGAAGAGGTCCATGAGACAGGTGGTGAACCGGCTGCCGCCCTTGGGGGAGGAGATGCTGGTTACGCGCCCGGTGAGACCCACGTGGAGAAAGATCTTGACCCCCGAGTCCACCTCGGCCATGTCGGCGCATTGCTTGATCTTCTTGGTCTGCGCCTTCACCTTGCGCATGACGTTGGTCTTGGCTCGTAGCTTCCAGAGCTTTCCGGAGGACTTCCGCTCCTTGACGTCCGCCTCGACCCGGCCCTCTTCTATTGAGCCGCTCCCGAGGAAGCCGCCGCCAGCGGTCTCCACCTTATCCACCACTTTGGATCTTGCGGTGATCGCAACCCCGTCCAAGGTTGGAATCCTGGTCTTCGATTCCTTGTGATGTGCCACCAAGCTCGAGAGATCGGTGCCCCCGCTGTCCGATCCGGTGACGCGAGATCCACCGTCGCCCCAGTCGGTCATCTCATCCTTCTTCTCCGGGGTCTTGCGACGACCACCGGTGGAGGTCTTCCCGTTCTTCTCGAAGCTCTTCCGCAGGTGCTCCCTGTCGATGGCGATGTCCGTAGCGCTGCCCGCGGTGAGGAGCCTCGCCTTGAGGGCGGCCAGGTCAGAATCGTCGAGGGTGCCCCACTCCTCCTCGCCGGCGAGGGGATCTACCTCGAGGCTCCCACGGTCCACCTTTGAGTGGGCGCTGTTCAGCAGAGGCTTGTTCCGCGCCTCTGACTCCGCAGCGAAGATCGACAGGGTCTCCTCGCTCTCCTCCCTGGTCAGGGTCTGCTGCTTGGTGGGATTGAAGACCTGGAAGGGATCCGCAAACACGATCAGGCTCGACAGCGACCCTACCAAGATGACCCCGAGGACGATGAGTATCGCAGTATTCCGGCGCCGGTCCCGGCTGCTGAGCCTGGCCATGACGCTGAAGTCGGCCAGGGTCTCCCGCGCGCCCTTGGCGACCCCCGCCTCCTCGAGGGAGATCGGCTCGATCTCCGCCTCACCGAAGTCGATCGCCTCCATACTTCGGTGCTGCTGATCGGCCTTCTCACCGGCCTCGAAGAACCCCACCGCGGTTTCCTCATCCTGTTCCAGCGTGCTGTCGTCATCGCGCCAGCCGGCCAGACCCTCGTCGGTTTGCTCCGGCATCTCCGGTACCGCAGCCGATGACGCTTCCTCCTCGACCAGCTTCAACTCCGGCTTCGGCGGCGCCTTCTTCGGTGGGAGCTTGGGCGGTAGCGACGGCGGCGGTGCCTTCGGCGCAATCTTCTCTGTGGGAGGGGCTGCAGCCCCGACTCCCGTTGGCGTCAGCGTCGCTTCTGTCTCAGGAACCGCGGGGAAGACAGTCTCAGGAACCGCGGGGAAGACATCCTTCAACTCTTCGATCTCCTCTGCGGGGGACCAGGCGTCCAGACCCTTTCGCCAGAGGTGCGTCGAAGGGAGGACCTTGCCGACGGAGATGAGCCGCTTCAGCGCCCCTTCACCGAAGGGCCCCACCCGCTTCTTGCCGACCACGGCGAACCAGGCGATGGCGGGTACCTGCGGGGCGGGCTTCGCTGCCCCGACAGGGGCCTGCTCAGCAGAGGCAGCAGCCATGTCAGGCTTTGGTGTCGAGTCGGGTCGAGGCTTCCCGCGCACTTTGAAGACGGTTCCGCAGGAGCTGCACCGGATCTTGACGACCTGACCGGAGAGCCTCCGGGAGGACAGCTGGAAGGGCTTCCTACACTTTGGACAGTTGATCTTCATGGTCCAGCGCGCCGGCTCCGTACACGGTGGCAAATATCGACGAGACATTTTAGCAGAGTGGGGACACGTGGCAACCGAATTCTGTTTCCGCCCGCGCACGCGTCCCTTTTGGTATTCATGGTTGACAGG
>CAZNWW010000670.1:2563-2773 GCA_964576155.1 uncultured Myxococcales bacterium
CTTTTTGTGAAGAATCGCTTTGGAAAGAGCGAAGACCAACGCTTGTAAAAGGGGAGAAACATGAGGATCAACTGGTTGATGACAGTGCTGCTTGCCAGCATCCTGGCCCTTGCGGTCAGCGGCTTTGGCTGTGGCAACAGCGGCGGCAACGGTAACAAGCCCGGCGAAGACACTTCGACCGAGGACGTAACGGATGACAGCGGCGAAGAA
>CAZNWW010000671.1:0-2761 GCA_964576155.1 uncultured Myxococcales bacterium
AGGCTGCTGCCCCTAAGAAGGCTGCTGCGCCGAAGAAGGCCGCCGCGCCCAAGAAGGCCGCGCCTGAGAAGGCCGCCGCGCCTAAGAAGGCCGCCGCGCCGAAGAAGGCTGCTGCACCCAAGAATGCCAGCACGGCCACGGCCGCGGCTGAGATGTCTGCCAGCCTGATGGGTAAGGCCAAGGAGGATCTCCAGGCCCTCTGCAAGACCCACGGAGTCGCCTTCACGACCAAGGAGACCAAGGCCGACCTGGTCAAGAAGCTCCTCACGTCGCAGATGGGGGGCTAGATGACCTCGGCGGAGATAATGTGCTGGTCTGAGCGAGCAACCGGCGCCGAGGTCAAGGCGCGGCTGCGAAGGCATGGTGGAGTCACGTCGAGTAGTCGCAACGCTGAGATCGGTGTCGGAGGCCGGTCAGAATGGTGCATTATCTCCGCCGAGGTCATCTAGTGTTGCATCGGCCTTTCGGCTGTGGCCCATCCGGTTGATGCCCGTCCTCAAACTTACACCTGAGCAACTCCACCTCCTGCGACGCGCAGGAGGTGGGACCCTCCTCAGTCAGGTGAGGCGGCTTCTTGGAGCGCTCGCCGCCCGGGGCCACGAAGCAGTGATCATCGGCGGCGCCGTACGTGACCTTCTCCTGGGGAGACCCCCGGAGGATCTCGACCTGGCGACCTCCGCTACGCCGGATATGGTCCTCGAGATGGCAGAGGACGAGGGCTGGCTCCCGATCCCCGTGGGCAAGGCCTTCGGCGTGGTCCGGGTACGCCTGGTCGGCGCGGAGTTCGAGGTCGCTACCTATCGAAGCGAGGAGACCTATACGGACGGACGGCGCCCCGATCTGGACGGGATTGAGTTCCAGGGGAGCCTGGAGGCGGACGTCCTTCGAAGGGACTTCACCATGAACGGGCTGGCCCTGCGCCTGCTGGACGACGAGCCGGCGGTGGTAGACCTTGTCGGCGGTTCGGCGGATATCCGAGCTTCGCTGATACGTACTATAGGCGATCCCCTGGAGCGCTTCGACGAGGACGCACTGCGGCCCTTGCGAGCCATGCGCTTCGCCGCGGTCCTTGGCTTCGCCATCGAAGAGGCCACCGCAGCCGCGATGACCACACGCGCAGATGATCTTGGCAAGGTGAGCGGCGAGCGTATACAACAGGAGCTGTCCAAGGCCTACAGTCAGGGAGACGCCCGGATCGCCACAGATATCCTCCTGGATGCGGGCTTCCTGCCACATCTCTTCCCGAAGCCGACACTTGCGGCAGCGGACGCCGGTCGCCTCCGCTCCCTGGTAGAGCGGCTGCCGCGGAGTCCCGGGCTTCCCCTCTTTCTGGCAACCCTCGCAACAGCTTCCGGCCCCGGCGGGCGTCCAGGGGAGCCGGCTGCCGAGCGCTGCCGCCAGATGGCGATTCATTTGAAGCTCTCTCGGGCGGACACCGCAGCTGCCGTGGAGACGAGCCGGGAGGCGGTTGCCATGGCCGGCGCAGGCGCGCTCAGCCTGCCTCGTCGCGCGGATCTCTACCGATCAACCTATTACGACAGCGCCATTACCCTTGCCCGCGCGGTGGCTTCGGTGGATGGACAGGATACGGACGCTCTCGATGACCTGGACTGTGAACGGTCAGCCCTCCCAGAGGACAGACTCCGACCCCCTGCCCTCATGACCGGTGAGGACATCAAGGCCCTCGGGATGGCCGAAGGGCCCCGCATCGGAGTTCTCCTCCGTGCGCTGCAGGACGCTCAAGTGTCTGGTGATGTCAAGTCCCGCCAGGAGGCCCTGGCGTGGCTCAAAGAGAAGATCAATTAGGGTCGGTGCGCCGAGGTCATCTAGTGTTGTGCAGGCTCTTCCTTCTTGGCGACCGGCTTCTTGCCTAGAATCTTCTCGTCGATGATCTTGATCATGCCCGGGCCTTCGCGAGGGCCGTTGTATCGGCGCCCGTTGACGAAGACGGACGGGGTGCCGCGCACGCCGAACTTGCCGCCCGAGGCCATCTCGGTTTGAATCTGGGACTTCCAGGTGCCTTCATCCAGCTCTTTGTTGAACCTTGCCATGTCCAGGCCGATCTCCTGCGCGTAGCGCTCGAGGTCGGCGCGTGTCAGGGCCTTCTGGTTCTCGAAGAGCCTGTAGTACATCTCCCAGAACTTGCCCTGGGCCTTGGCGGCCAGAGAGGCCTCGGCCGCTATCTGGGCCTGCTTGTGGAAGCTCAGCGGGTACTGCTTGAACACCAGGCTGGCGCGATCCTTGCCGTAGTGCTCGATAACCTCGTCCAGCCCGGGGACGACCTTGGAGCAGTAGGGGCACTCGAAGTCGGACCACTCGGTGATCACGATCTCGTTCCCCTCGCCCTTGCGTGGGGAGTTCCCGATCTCGATGCTGTGTGCACGCTTCTCGAGGGAAGGCTTGGGCTTCTGCTCTGACTTCTTGGCGCTGGGCGCAGCGTCTCCGTTCATGACGTACTTGAGGTACTTGCCGTCAGCGACCTTCCGGGTGGCGATCGCGTGGACCTTCTCCTTGGGCACGCCCTTCTCGATGAGCTTGTCCGCGAACGCTATCTGTCGGTCGATGATCTCGGCGAACTTCTCGATGGGCTGGGCGCCCTTGATGGTCTCGCCGTTGATCATGAATGCGGGGCGGCCGGAATGACCGAGCGCGTTGGCCAGCGCGAAGTTCTTGTCGATGACCGCAGCGACCTCTTTGGACGCGATGTCCTTCTTCCACTTCTCGACGTCGAGGCCGAGCTCCTTGGCGTAGCCCTCGAGAT
>CAZNWW010000672.1:0-2753 GCA_964576155.1 uncultured Myxococcales bacterium
AGGGCTTCGAGGTGATCGTCTGGGCCCGGGCCGAAGTGTACGGCACCATCAAGATGAAGAACGAGAAGAAGAAGGTCGTCACCGGGGTGAAGGGCTACGCATTGGTGACCCGCGTCCTGAACACCATATCCCCGGGGCTGCAGCCCCGGCGGTGGGTCAACTTCAAGGCTGTCAAGAAGGACCACACGGTCCTGTTCCAAGCTTTCCTGCCCCCGGCGACCAAGGGGGACGAGCTCCACGGCTGGACCCTGGTTGCGGACAACGGGAAGATCCTCGCTGCGACCCACGAGCTGGAGATCAAGCTGGCGGACTTCCGTGAGGATCACGGCACCAAGATCCCCTGGGTGGTCACCTGGATCGGGAAGGGTCTCCGAGGCGGCGCGCTGGCACAGAAGCTGCGCAACGTCGTGGACGAACTTGCGAAGCTCCCCGCGCTGGAGCGCGCCATCGTGAGCCGTTTCATCCAGCCGATGACCTGGTATCTCCGCAGCAAGTACGAGGTGGAGATCGGAGAGAAAAAGTTCTCCGCCTCCGGGAACCTGATCGTGAACAAGATCAAGTAGGACTTACAGCGGCCGCCGGTCTTCCAACGCCTTACCCAACGTCACAGCGTCCATGAACTCGATGGTCCCGCCGAAGGGTACCCCGGAGGCCAGGCGGGTCACTGCGACCCCATTGGTGGCCAGGAGTCGCTTGATATAGAGCGCCGTGGTCTCGCCATCGGAGGTGAGGCTCGTGGCGACGACCACCTCGGAGAGATCCTCGTCTTTACACCGCACCGGGAGGCGGTCGAGGCGAAGCTCCTTGGGTCCGATGCCCTTCATGGGGGAGAGGAGTCCGTGGAGCACGTGGTACCGCCCGTGGAATCGACCGGACTGCTCCACGACCTGGAGCTCGGTCACACCCTCGACGACGCAGAGGGTCGACACGTCCGCGCGCAACGGATCCTCACAGATGGGGCACCGAGGGGCCTCGCTGATGTTGAAGCAGGACTGGCAGAGGGTGACCCGCTCCGCCATTGATGTCAGGGACTCGGCCAGCCTTGGGGCCAGCTCCTGGCGGTGGTTCACGAGGTGGAAAGCGAGGCGCGACGCTGTCTTGCGGCCGACGCCAGGGAGGCGGGAGAGGTGCAGGATAAGATCCTCGACGCTGGGAGGGAGCGCAGCCGACATGGTTCACTCGTCTCCTGTGTCGGGGGCAAGGCCGAGCCCGAGACCGAGGCTCCCGGCTGCCTGACCGACGGCATCGGAGACCAGCTGCCGAGCGTTGCGCAGGGCAACGTTCACCGCGGCCGTGGTCAGATCCTGGATCATCTCGGCGTCCCCGACCGTGAGGAGGGACTCCTCCATCGTGATGGACACGACCTCGCCGGCGCCGTTGGCGACGGCGCGCACGGCGCCGCCGCCCGCTGCGCCCTCTGCGGTCTGTCGCCCAGTCTCCAGCTGGATGCGCTCCAGCTGTGACTTTGCCTCCATGGCCCGCTTCAGCAGGTCACCGAAGCCGCCTGCTCCATCGTCACTCATCCTTTTTCTCCTCGAGGCGGACGTCCGCCACTTTTGCACCGAAGAGGTCTTTCACCGCTCCGACGAGGGGGGCCTTCCGGATCTCATCTTTGCGGCGTTCGGTCTCCTCGGCGTGGTCCCGGGTGACTTTGCTCGCTACGGACCCTTCAAGGGTGGGGGCCCCGGTCTCCACCAGGGTTACCCGGGTTTCCGGGCCTAGGGCCTCTGTCGCCAGACCCAGGAGCCAATCTTGCTCCAGGAGCTCCCCCGCGCCCTCTGCGAGGAGGACTTCGACCTTGCCGGGCTCGGGGAACTGCAGCTCACATCGGGTCAGCACTCCGGCCTTCAAGGGATCCCGCTCATGGGCCAGCGCAAGGATCGCTTGCAGCGGGTCGACCGGGGCAGGCGCGGCGTCTTCTGCGGGAGGGGCATCTTCTGTGGGAGGGGCATCTTCTGTGGGAGGGGCATCTTCTGTGGGAGGGGCGTCCCGCCCCGATTCGGCCCGAGACGGGCCTCCCACAACGGGCTCGGGCTCGTCGTACTCGGGTTCGGGTTCGGGCGGGGAGAAGAGCGGCGGCTCCTTGGGTTCAGGGATCGGCTCATCCGGCACCGGGACGTCGCCGTCGTCGTCGAGGGTGGCGTCCGGTACTGGTTCCGGCTCGATTGTGGGAGGCCCGTCTCGGGCCGAATCGGGGCGGGACGCCCCTCCCACAGGGGGATCGGGAACCTCCGGGACCGGCTCCCCGCCCTCACGCAGCCGTTTCTCCAGCGCCTCCAGGCGTCCCACGAGCGCGCCGATGTCCGCGGTGCGGCGGAGGTTGCAGAGGCGGAGCACGATCTCCTCCGCCACGAAGTGGGGCAGCTCGCTCTGTCGGATCTGCTCGGTTCCTTCCAAGAAGATCCGGAAGTACGCGTCCAGGTCGTGAACGCTATGGTTCGCGGCCATTGCGCTGAGCTGTTCGATCTCCTCCGACGTTCGCTCCACCAGGCCGGCGTCGCCGCCGGTGAGGGAGAGGACGATCATGTCTCGGACGCTCTGCAGGTCGTACCCGGTCATGTACACCTCCCGCAGGATGCGAAGGGCCGCGGGGGTGTCTGCAGCGAAGACGGCCTCGAGGAGGTTCATGACCCAGGCCTGGTTGGCCACCCCGAGGACTGCCCGTACCTGCACACCGGTCAGGGGCCCTTCCGCTGCGGCCAGGAGCTGGTCCAGGAGGCTCAGCGCGTCCCGAACGCTGCCGCCGGACTCGC
>CAZNWW010000673.1:0-2750 GCA_964576155.1 uncultured Myxococcales bacterium
GGGCAGCTCGGCCCCGACGAGCTGGCCGCGATGGGCTACGTACTGCCCGTGGCCATGGTGGTCATGGGCCTCTCCTCAGGAGACCCGGACCAAGACCTGAGCACCCCCCCGTCATCCCGAGCGACCGCAGGGAGCCGAGGGACCTCAGGCGTACCTCTCGGGCACTCCCACTCCCCTCCACTTGCCGCCCCCCCGCCCCCCGGTTACAAGGATCCCAGCAAACAAACCCCCGAGGAGTCCCCCATGGTACGTACGATACTCTGTGCCTTCGCATTGATCATGTTGGCTGCGACCCCGATGGCCTGTAACAAGGACAGCGGCGGCGGCGGCGGCCAAGACACCCTCGTCCCCCTGGACACGGCACCTGACACGGCACCGCCGCTCGACGCTGTCGAGGACAGCCCGCCTCCCCCCGAGGACAGCCTGGCAGACACGCCGCCTCCACCTGAGGACATCATCGAAGACATCTCCTGGGACAACCTCCAGGACATCTCCTGGGACAACCTCGAGGACATCTCCTGGGACCTTCCGTGGAACACCATGTGGGATGCCCCAGAGGACATTTCCTGGGACACCATCGAGGACATCTCCTGCGACATTTCCGAGGACATCCCCGACATCTTCCCCGACGTCCCCTGTGAGTGGCCACCCTACTCGGAAAACTGCGCGGACATCCCCTACTTCCAGTGCGGCTTCATGGGGTTCTGCGAGGACGGCGTCCTCACCGCAGAGTGGCACGAGCACATCTTCTGCGCCGGCGAGGAGCACATCGTCGACTACTGGTGCGAGCACGCCTGCGACTGCAAAGACGGCGACATCATCGACTGGCCAGACAGCGGTGCAGCCTTCGTCGATGGGTACTGCAAGGCCGAGCCCGGCTGCGACATGCCGCCGCTCTATGCGTCGGTCTCCCTCCCGGACCTCCTCGGAGACCTGCCCGCCTACGACGGCCAGAAGGTCGGCTTCGTCGGCCACGTCCTCATCGGCAACATGATGTGCGGCGATGTAAAATGCGACCCTGGTGACCCCTGCTGTCAGCCCTGCGGCGCGTCCTACGAGGTCACGGGACCCTCCAGCGCCATCGAGCTGACCACAGGGCTGGTCACCCCGGTAGGTTGTTCAGGCAACAACTGCACAGTCATGGACAACTGCGCCCCCTTCCCCACGGCCGACGCGGACTACCTCCTCTGGGGGACGGTGGAAGCAGTCTTCTCCTTCGGCGCGCTTCATCTAGACGGTTGGTGCTCGGCGCCATGAGCGAGAGAGCCACCTCCCGTTCATGCTCCGGTCCCCACCAGTGCGCACAGGATTTATCCTGTGGTGTCGACAACATTCATGTTGTCCCCGGAGAACCATGAGCATCACAACAATCATCTCAGACCTGGGCGGGGTCCTGCTGGACTTCGATAACGGGATATACGAGCGGAAGCTGGCGGTCGCGACGGGCCAGCCGGTCCACGTGGTCCAGACGGCGCTCAACGACGAGCTCCTGCCAGAACTCCACCTGGGGAACCTCAGCCCGGAGCAGCTCCACCAGTCGGTCTGCGCCCGCCTGGAGACAACTCTATCCCTCCCCGATCTGGCGACGATCTACAGCGACATCTTCACGCCCAAAGCCGACACCGTGAGCCTCCTGCGTGACCTCCAACCCCGACACCACCTCTGCCTCCTCTCCAACACCAACGCCATCCACTGGGAGTGGTGCCGAGCCCACTACCCATTCCTGGATCTCTTCGAGCACCACATCCTGTCCCACGAAGTCGGCTCAGCGAAGCCGGAGCCGGCTATCTACGAGCAGGCCCTCAAAGCCATGGACGCCGACCCATCAGACTGCGTCTACATCGACGACATCTGGGTCTATGCAGACGTAGCGACAGCTCTAGGAATGACCGGAGTCACGTTCACCGGAGCGGCGCTGTTGGAGGTCGAGCTCAACAAGCTGGGCGTACATCGCTGAACGCCCAACCTGGCGATTGTCGATTCCACTGTTTTCCCTTGACATCTCGCCACCAAACCTCTAAAAAATTCGCCGGTGACAATCCGTATTCCTGAGTAGCTCAGTTGGTAGAGCGGGTGGCTGTTAACCACTAGGTCGGGAGTTCAAGTCTCTCCTCAGGAGCCAAACACCAAGCCAGGCGAAATCGCCTGGCTTTCGTGTTTAACCAGAGAAGCTCTTCACCAGGGCCAGGCTGCGACTTGGAGCCGGCGAAGGCAGTTGACGTCGAAGCGGAGTGGCACAACTCGGTTCATGCTCATGAAATCAGTTGGATTCAAGAAAAGGAGGGCTGAGAAAATCGTCAGCAACGCTTCCGATAGGCTTCGCGGCGATGCCGGACAGCATAGACGATGACCAGGTTGTCTTCGTCGTTCACCACGTAGAGGACTCTCCACGTCCCGATGCGAATCCGATAGCCCTCGTGAGGACTACGAAGCTTCTTGCTCTGGGGACGCGGGCGGGGGTCGCTCTTCAGACCCAGGATGGCTTCAGCAATTCGCCGGTGAGCGCTGGCTGGCAGCCCTCCCATCTCCTTCTTTGCCGATGCAGTGATCTCGATGCGGCAGGTCACTCCTGGCAAGCCTCGCGCTCTGCCAGATACTCATCAAAGGACTGGCGCGGTTCGTCTTTCCGCTGCTCCCAGAGAGCTGCTGCCTCCAGGTCCTCCCAGACTCCTTCGTCTCGTGCAAGTTCCTCGATTACCTTGGTTCGTGCATCGCTAGACAATGTCCGGAAGGCCATCAAGAACACCTCT
>CAZNWW010000674.1:0-2747 GCA_964576155.1 uncultured Myxococcales bacterium
GGGCGGGACCGCGTGGGACATGCGCTCAGTGAAGGGGGTCGAGGAGGCCACCCACCACCCCAGGAGGCACAGACCCACCCCCGCAAGGGCGTAAGGCCCACGGAGCGCGGTCGGGATCCTGTCGAGCGCCTTCATGGAGGCAAGATACACCATGTCAGGTCTAGCCCGCAATTCTCACCACCCATCTGCTGCAGCCGCCGATCCTCCCGCTGTCTCTGCCCGTTCCTCCCGTCGCAGTCCTCGACGATACTCATACATCGACTCCGGCTGCTCTGGTCCGGACGGCCCGATACAGCAGGGTCTCGACGGCTTCGCAACAATGTCTAGTGAGAATTGCGGGCTGGCGGCCAATGCATGGAGAGTTGAGTCAGTCCTCGTACTCGACGGCGTCCGCACCCTGGGTCGCCACGACGAACCGCCTCACCTCCACCTCGTCCCAGGTGTCGACGAGGCCCGTGGGCCAGGACACTGTGACCTTCACCTGGCTCTCCTGATCCCCGAGTCCGAAGTCCACGGGGAGGGAGTCCTGACGGGTGTGTCCCCCGCCTGCGCGGACCTCCCGGCTGCGGATGATTCCGTCATCGGTCTCCACCGCGACCCGTGCGCCGACGCCGTCGCGGTTGTCCTCCACGCCGACCAAGCGGAGGGTCAACAAGGCCCGATCCTGGCCTATGTCGTTGCGGAAGAGGGCCATGGGTTGACCCGGCTGGCGGCTGCCCACCACCAGATCCTGGTCTCCGTCCCGGTCCACGTCTGCCCAGGCATGGCTCTTCGCGTTGTGCATGCGGACACCGGCCAGGTAGGTCTGGTCGGTGAATGTGTGGTCGGGGTTTTGGCGATAGAGCCGGGAGAAGTGGAGGCCATAGACCGATGAGATGTAGAGATCCAGGAGGCCGTCGTTGTCATAGTCCACCCAGGACGCCTCGTAGTCCCCCTCATCCCACACGATCCCGGCGTCCTCGGTGATGATCTCGAAGAGAGGGGACGCGCCGCCGGGGTTCCGGCGCAGGGAGGAGCGGTCCGAGCCCCACTGGTGGTACCGGGGGTGGGAGATCTCCGTCTGGAAGACATCCTGGTCTCCGTCGTTGTCAAAGTCGGCCCAATGAGCCCCGAAGCTGGTCCCGTCCGCGTAGAGTCCGTCTCTTTCGTCCCCCTGGAGGTTCCGGGCCTGCCCTACCTCGAGGAAGGTACCGTCCCCTTGGTTCTCCCACATGAAGTTGCCGGAGAGGCCGTAGTTCGCCACATAGAGATCCTGATCACCGTCGCCGTCGTAGTCGGTCCAGAGCGCGCCGTTGGTGAGGGTAAAGTACTCGGGATGATCCGGGTAGAAGGTGCTCGGCTGTTCACTGAGACCTGCTGCGTCGGTCTGGTCCTCGAAGGACGCGTCGCCGACGTTGCGGAAGAGCTGATCCTTCATGGCCTGGTCATAGGGCACATCCTCGCCGTGGTGACGGGTGTTCCCGGCGAAGTGATCCAGGAGTCCGTCCCCGTCGTAGTCACCGAACGCGGCGGTCGCGGTGGTGCGGCCGTTAGCTACCCCGGCGCTTTCCTTCTCCACGAAGGTCCCGTCACCCTGGTTTAGCATCAATGCGTCTTCCCACGCAGGTTCGGGGTTGGTCTCGAGGTTGTAGTACACCGAGAGGAGCGCGTCCTGGTCCCCGTCACCGTCCACGTCTGCGAAGGTGACCAGATTGCTCCCCCGACCGCAGAGCCCTGACGAATCCGATGCATCGGTGAAGGTGCCGTCTCCGTTCCCGACGAAGACCCGCTGCTTCGGCGCGGCCGCGTACCGGTGGTTGTGGATCATGAGATCGTCGAATCCATCTGACGTGAGGTCGCCCCAGCTCGCCCGGGTCATGTAGACCGGCTCACCGAAGGCTGAATCGGTGACGTCGGTGAACTCTCGGGACTCCGTCGGGCAGACCGTGCGGCCGTGCAACTCCATCAGCAGCGTGTACGGAGATGCGAGCCACTCGAACCACGTCCCGGCCATGGCCTGCTGATCGGCCCACCACTGGGACCGGACCTTCGAGCGGTTGGTGAAGGCCCAGGACTCGGTGGTGGGATCCAGGAGGAAGGGGTCGCCGGCGTCGATGCCCACGGTCATGGGGGTCTCGTCATGGACGAAGACAAGCCAGACCCGTTCGTAGGGAAGGAGCTCCGTGTCGGGGACGTCGATGTCCACCCAGCCCTCACCGACGGCCTCGACGAAGATCGGGGGGATCAAGTCTCGGCTCTGGTCAGGCCACGAGCCCCCATAGTCGGCCCAGAGGTGTAGCTCCGCAGGGCCGGCCTGGCTGAGATAGACCCGGATCGACTCAAGGATGAAAGGGTGCAGAGCCTCGAACGCGGTGGCCTCCAGGTCCCCAGACTCCCAGGCCCCACCCATCCCCGACAGATCCAGCCAATAGGTCGCTCCAGGGATGTAGTAGGAGAGGGTGGCCTTCTCCGCAGAGTCGAGGGGCACTTCGTCGCCGCAGAACGCGGCGAGCCTGGCCGGACAGAGGAAGGGATCCGAGCATGGCTCTGTGTCAGCTGTCGCGGAGTCAATGCTGTCGTCCACCGGGGATGGGTCGGACTTCACGTCGGCGAGGTCGGTGCCGACCTCAACTTCTGTGTCCACCAGGTCTGCGGGGAGGGAGTCCGGGAGGGTGTCCTGCGGAGCCTCGGGTGTGCCTGACGAGCAACTAGACCTCGATCAAGCGAACAACGAAGACTTCTGTGCTTGAAAGTACCTGAAAAGCCCG
>CAZNWW010000675.1:0-2745 GCA_964576155.1 uncultured Myxococcales bacterium
ATCCCTGCTCCATCTGGTACATGGATCTGGCCTTCGATATTGCGGCGCGCTACCAGATTCCCTTCATCGTTGCAGGCTGGACGAAGGGGCAGTCCACCAAACAGGAGGCCATGTCGAAGTGTGGGTGCAATGTCCACTCGGCCGAGTTCGCCGCCATGGGACGGGCGACGCAGGAGTTCCTCGATAAGGAACTGGACGACATGCCCCAGTACAAGGACTTCCCCCGGAACATGGAGGAGGTTCTGAAGCGGGGAAAAAAGAAGTTCAAGAGCATGGTGGTCTCACCTCACTGGTTCCTACCCTTCGACCAGGAGACCTACGTCGAGCTCATCAAGAAGGAGCTGGGCTGGGAGCAGGCCGAGGTTAGCTACCCCAAGCGCTCCACCAACTGTGAGCTCAACTTCATCTCCGTTCACAATTCCATGCGCGACTTCGGCTACACCCACTACCACGTGGAGGCCAGCAAGCTCATTCGGGAGGGCGTGATCCTCCGCGACGAGGCGTTGCGAGACTTGGTCATCGATTTCGACAAAAAGTACCTCAACGAAATCGCCAAGAAGTTGGACTATGAGTTCGACTGAGATCTACCTCGACAATGCGGCGACGACCCGCCCGACGTCGAGCGTGCTGGAGACATTGGGGGCCGTAACGGGAGCTCTGACCGGCAACGCCTCGTCTCTCCATTCCCCCGGGGTGCTCGCAGCGAGGCACATCGAGCGTGCGAGGGCGATCATCTCCGGCGCTCTCGTCTGCCAGCCCGACGAACTCATCTTCACTGCGGGGGGTACCGAGGCCAACAACTTCGCCCTCAAGGGCGTTGCGTTTGCCGCGGGCATCAGGGGCAACCACATCATCACCACTGAGGTCGAGCATCCCAGCGTCTACCAGGCGGCCGCCTTCCTGGCCCGTCAGGGATGCGAGGTCACCTTCCTGCCGGTTGATGAGGCCGGCATCGTCGACCCGGCCCGGGTCGCCGGGGCCATGACCGGCAGGACGATTCTAGTCTCCGTGATGCATGCCAACAATGAGACCGGGGCGTTGCAGCCCGTGGCGGAGATCGGGGCTCTCTGTCGCGTCCGGGGCGTGCCTTTCCATGTCGATGCCTGTCAGAGCTTCACCAAGGAGCTGCTCAATCCCGTGGGCCAGGATCTCGACCTGGTCTCCATCAATGCGCATAAAATTCATGGCCCTCGCGGCGTCGGCGCGCTCTACGTCCGTGCCGGCCTGGAACTCGAGCCTCTCCTCCACGGAGGCGGACAGGAGCGCAACCTGCGCTCAGGGACCTACAACAGTGGCGGCATCGCCGCCTTTGGTGCAGCGGTGGAGGCGAGCGCCCCAACGGATGCCGACAGGATGCGGGCTCTCGCCCGAAGTTTTCTGAATCGCATCCGCGACGAGATCAAGGGGGTCAGCCTCAACGGGCCCGCTGAGGACCGCCTCGCCAACATCGTCAACGTCAGCTTCGCAGGGGTCGACGGAAAGGTGCTCTTCAACCGGCTCAACCGACGGGGAATCGTTGTCTCAACCGGCTCGGCCTGCCTGTCCACGAGGAAGACCGCCAGCCGGGTGCTCCTGGCCATGGGGCTATCGGAGAAGAGGGCACACGAGGCGATCCGTTTCAGCCTCAGCCGCAACACTACCCGAGAGGAGTTGGACAAGGTCGCTGAGAACCTGATGGAAATCGTGGCAGACATCAGGACGGAGGCTGCCCACCCGTGATTCCCGAACCTGATGACTATCTCGACCTGACCGGGGTTCCCTGTCCCACCAACTTCACCCGCGCCCTCCTGCGGCTGGAGGGGATGGACGAGGGGGAGGTGCTGCAGCTGACGGTCGACGACGGGGAGCCCATCGAGAACGTCCCGGCGAACCTCGAGGAGGACGGCCACGAGGTCTTCCACAGGGAGCGGCTCAACGAATCATCATGGCACCTGCTGGTGCGGAAGTGGGAGGAGTGAGCCGGGAGCAGGAAATGACAAACGCGATTCCTGTACTTCCTTGGAATTCTCATGCCATAGTTATTCGTTGGAGAAAATTGCAGACAGCAGATGATCCGGAACTGGTCATCGTGGACCAGACGGTGTTGGTCTCAGACAGTACAACGAGTATTATGAGTCTGGCGTAAACGCCAAGGTAGTGGCCAATATGCGATACATGAACCTGGTGGTTGCCCTGACCTTCGGATGCTGCCAGTTTGCCTGCGACGGTGGCTCAACTACAAGCCCCGACGGCAATGTGAAAGATATCCAGATCATCGATACCATGGGGGAGACTATTTCCGACGCCTCCAGCCCGCTCACCCCGCCAATCCTACGTGTCGTCACCTTCAACACTGGCACCTCCCTCAAGCCCAGGGCGGCGCATCGGACCGGGGCTACGGCGAGGAGCAGTGGGAGATCTGTGACGAGTGGTACGGCAACGGCCTCTCGTGGCTCGCCATCATGGACGACGCCCGGGCGTGGATAGCGGAGGTCGACCCTGACGTCATCGTCTTCCAGGAGGTCTTCGATCCCAACGAATGCGTCGATGTCCCCAAGGAGCATTGGCCCGGCTTCGTATGTGAGGACTGGACCCCGGAGGATCCCATCGTCGTCCAGATGATCCTGAGCGACGAGTGGCAGGTGATGTGCAACCCCGTCCGCACGGATAAATGCGCCACAGTGAATCGTCGAATCGGGAGCTTCAGAGGCTGTGACGCGGACCTCTGCCTCGAAGGGATGGAGGGCAACGAGATCGACGACTGCG
>CAZNWW010000676.1:0-2744 GCA_964576155.1 uncultured Myxococcales bacterium
TCGGCGGAATGCGGGCCTTCATCTCTGCGGGCGACCGAGTGTTGATCAAGCCCAACTTCCTCATCGCAACAAAGGTGGAGAAGGCGGTCTGCACCCACCCGGTCGTGATCCGCGCGGTCGCTGAGGCCGCGCTGGACGCAGGAGCAGCGTCGGTGGTGGTCGGCGACAGCCCGGCGTTCGGGTCAGCCAGGGCCGTAGCCCGGAAGCTGGGCCTCGTTGATCTTCTCTCAGAGATCGGGGTCGACGTGGTTGATCTAAAGGACTCCGTTGTAGCGGAGGCACCGAACCCGGACCTCTTCCGCCGCTTCGAGATCTCCCGTAGCGTCCTGGACGTAGACTGCGTGATCAACCTCCCCAAGCTCAAGACCCATGGCCAGATGTCTATGACCTTGGCCCTGAAGAACACCTTCGGCGTGGTGGTCGGAACACGAAAGGGCGCCTGGCACATGGAGGCCGGACGGGACGCGGAGCTCTTCGCACGTATGATCGTGGAGCTCCACCGCCGGGTGGCCCCGGCCCTGAATCTGGTGGACGCTATCGTGGGGATGGAGGGGAACGGTCCCAACGCCGGCGTGCCGCGGGACGTCGGGCTCCTGGTTGCGTCCGCTGACGCAACCCTGGTGGACCAGTACCTCTGCGAGGTGGTGGCCTTCCCACCGGAGGCGCTTCCCGTGCTGCAGGTGGCCTGGGAGGCGACGGAGGGCCTGGTGGACCTTGCCACCCCGATCCTGGCAGGGCCGGCCCCGAACTTGGTTGCGGTGGACGATTTCGCCCTCTCCCGACCCCAGCATATCTCCATGACAGGCCCATTTCGCCGTATGGTTCGCCGCGTCCTCGAGGTCCGCCCGAAGGTCACGAAGAAGGCCTGCGTCGGATGTGGACGCTGTGCATCGGTCTGCCCCGCCGATGCCATCGAGATGGTCGAAAAGGAGCCCAACCCCCTCCCCCGTATCGATCGAACCCGGTGTGTCCATTGCTTCATCTGCCAGGAGACCTGTCCCGAGGGCGCCATCGTGGTGGGCCGAGGCATGGTCCGCTCTCTGATCCGGTGATAAAAATGCAAGACGTCTTCGACATCTACCAGACCAGAGCCACAGAGCACGCCGCAGCGCGGGATCATCTCGAGCACCGTTCCCAGCTCTTCTCCTATCTGCGCCTGGCCACTTTCACTACGGCCGTGGCCTGCCTGTTCTGGGGCCTCTGGATCATCGACGAGCCGCGCCCCGGCTTTCTGGCCGCCGCGGGGGTGCTCATCCTGGGCTTCATCCTGCTGGTGCTGGTCCACGGGCGGATCCACCGTCGACTCGAGCGCCACTCCCTCCTGCACCGGATCCAGCAGGAGGGCCTCGCACGCCTCGCACATGATTGGGATCGGATCCCTCTGAGAGACGCCCCCCTGGATCACGGGACCCACGTCGCTGACGACCTGGACCTCTTCGGTCGGGCATCGCTCTACCATCTGCTGATGCCCGCCGGGACCTACTGGGGCCGCCGTGCGCTGGCCGCCTGGCTCCTGGATGGTGCACAGCCGGACGTCGTGCGGATGCGACAGGAGGCAGTGCGTGAGCTCTCACCGCTGCTGGACTTGCGCCAGGAGCTCGTCCTCGGCGCCTACCAGCTACGGAGCCGCGTGGAGACCTGCGAGGAATTCCTGACCTGGTCCGAGGACCGACCTGTCCTTCTTGACCACAGTGGTGTCATAATCGCTACCCGGCTCCTCCCGATCCTCCTCCTGGTCCTCGCCGTCCTCCAGGGTACCGGCACAGTCTCAGCCCCTCTGTGGCTACTCCCCATGGCCGCCCAGATCGGCCTGAGCTTCTGGTTCGGCGGACGAATCCACCGGGTGTTCAGTCGAGTCTCGGCCCGGGAGGGGGACTTCCGTCGCTACGCCGACCTGATCCGTACCGCCGCGGCCCTCCGCTACAAGTCCCCCCAGCTCGACTCACTCCGGGCATGCCTCACCGCGCAGGCGGGGATCGCATCGCGTCAGATGGAGCGTCTCGACGAGTTCACCTCCCTGGCGGACCTCAGACTGTCGCCCATGCTCCACCTGCCGCTGCAGCTCCTTACCCTCTGGGACTTCCACGTCCTCTACGCGTTGGAGCGCTGGCAGACAGGACCCGGCCGCCACGCGCGACGCTGGCTCGAGGCCCTGGGGAACCTCGAGGCCCTCGCTGCCATGGCCGGGCTGCGACACGACAACCCGGACTGGACCTTCCCCGAGCTGCAGGAGGAGGGCCCTCAGGTCCTCATCGCCGAAGCTCTGGGCCACCCGCTGATCTCCGGCGCGGCGCGTGTGTTCAACGACGTCACCGTGGGCCCCATAGGGTCCTTTCTCCTCGTCACGGGATCCAACATGTCCGGAAAAAGTACATTGCTGCGCTCCGTGGGCATAAGCGTGATCCTCGCGCAAGCCGGTGGTCCCGTCTGTGCGGCCAGCCTTCGACTCCCACCGGTCCGGCTGGCGACGAGCATCCACGTCCGGGACTCCCTGGAGGCTGGTGTTTCGTTCTTCATGGCCGAACTCCAGCGCCTCAAGGAGGTCGTGGATCTCTCGAACGCTGACGACCCTCGTCCCCTGCTCTACCTCTTGGACGAGGTCCTGCGCGGTACCAACGCCCAGGAGCGGGAGATCGCAGTTCGCCGGGTGCTCGTCCACCTGTTGAAGCAGGGAGCGATCGGCGCGGTGACGACCCACGACATTGCGCTAGCCCGGCTCGACGGGATCGACGACGCCTGCCGCC
>CAZNWW010000677.1:0-2743 GCA_964576155.1 uncultured Myxococcales bacterium
GTTGGGGGAGGTGCCGGCAAAGCCGGCGGAGGGGGGAGGACCCCGTGCAGAGATACCTTTGGAGATGTGATCTAAAGTCAGACGTATACGAAAACGGGCGCCGGTCGTGGCCGTGGGCACCGGACCTGTAGCCCTACTCCACCAACACCACCCTCGCGGTCAGCACTCTCGTCCCGGACGTCGGCGTGTACGCGGGGAACAACGCCCAGGCATCCAGGAACGCCTCGAGGCTCGGCATCACCGGGCCGCGGTAGCGCTCAGCTCCGTTGTGAATGATTACAACGGGCTTCGCGAAGTCTGCTATCTCTTCGTTGAGGTAGATCACCAGACCCTGGAGTTTCCCCTTGCCGCTGGTGGTCACGTCGATGCGGTTGTCTTTCGCCACCGCCCGCACCTTCACGCGCCCCTTCCCTGCGACGTACAGCCACCGCACCAACCGCCCCTCGGGCTGGACATCCAGGGTGTAGGCGAGATCCGCGTAGGACCTCAGACGACGACGACGCATCCACTCCAGGACGTTTGTGTTGTCGTCCCACTGGAAGTCGTGGTCGCCTGAGAACATCTTGAACTCGTGGTCGAAGCCCCTCGCCTCCATGTCCCTGGCGGCCTCCCGGGCGTTGGACGGGGCGCAGCGATGATCAGAGGCAGCGTGGATCAGGTACACCCCGACCTTTGCCAGGTTCCCCATGGGACCCATCTTCGAGGTCCGCAATCCGCACCGCACGTTCACCGTCGCCCAGAGATCGGCGAGCCAGGTGCCGAAATACCAGGCCCCCATCCCGCCGGACGAGTACCCCGCCAAATGGATCCGCTCCGGATCCACGTGAAAACGCCGAACCGCGTCCCGCAGCGCATCGAGGAGCCGGCGCCGACCCTCGAGGGATCGCCACTTGCCCCACTCGAGATCCGGGGACACGAGGATGAAGCCCGCGGGCCGAGGATCATGGCGCCAGTATTGCCGGTGGACCCGCAGGCTGTGTCCCGGCGGGTTCCCGTGCATGGACAGGATCAGGGGCCATGAGCGGTCCGATGTGTAGCCGTCAGGGAGATCGACCAGGTAGCAGCCGTCGTCCATCTGCACCACGTCGCCGTCCGGGAGCGCTCCCTCGCGCGCCCAGGAAGGCGCGGCCCGGAGGACATCGAGGACATCCTCCAGTGAGCAATGCTCCAGCACCGCTGACTGGTTGGCCACCACGGGACGAGAGAGAAACCGGGACGCATGCTGCACGCAGTCCCCGTTGGGAGCGAGGACGACGAGGGAGGAGATGAGTCCGGCGAGCGCGATCATGGACCGCAGGATAGCACAAGGGTTAGAATGCGGGCATGAAGAACCTCGACAACATGCCCAAGGCAGAGCTCCATCGCCACCTCGCCGGCTCCCTGCCCCTCGCCCACCAGGCGAAGCTCCTCGCTGACCTCGGGGAGCCTGTGTCCGACGGGCCGGCGGCGCTCCGGGAACGCACCTGCGTCGTCCGCCCCATGAGTTCCCTCACCGAGGTCCTCTCCTGCTTCGATCTCTTCGGTCGCCTGCTGGCGACCCTCGAGGCGGTGGACTCCAGCACCCGCGCCGTGGTAGCGCAGGCCGCCACCGAAGGTATCATCTACCTCGAGCTCCGCTTCAGCCCCGGCTTCATCGGCCGTTGGTGCCCGGCCCCGGATGGAGAGATCATCGGCTGCGTCGCCAAGGCTGCGGCCGAAGAGGCAGCGAGGCAGGATATCCACGTCTCCCTCCTGGTCATCGCTACTCGAGAGCTGGGTGCGGGCCCCTGCATGGCTGCGTTCCGCGCAGCAGCAGAGGCTAAGGATCTCGGCGTCGTCGGCGTCGATCTCGCCGGGGACGAGGACAAGTTCCCGCTCTCCACCTTCGCCGGGTCGTTGGCCCTGGCCCGTGAGGCTGGGCTTTCCATCACGATCCACGCAGGCGAGACCGGAAACCCGGCCGCGGTCCGCGAGGCTGTCGAAGATCTCGGAGCTGCCCGAATCGGCCATGGGATCGCTGCGGCGCTGGACCCATCGGTGGCCGCCCTCCTCCGGGAGCGGGGCGTGGCCCTGGAGATCTCGATCACGAGCAACTGGATCGTCGGCGCGGTCCCCAGCAGAGAGGCGCACCCGATCCGTCACTTGCGCGACCTTGGGGTGACAGTAACCGTGAACACCGACGACCCGGCCCTCTTCGACGTCACCCTCGACGAAGAGTTGGCCTTGGCCGCGCGCCTCCTCGACCTCGACCTGGATGGCCTCCTCGCTCTCCAGCACGCGGCGGTGGACGCGGGCTTTGCGCCTGACGCTGACCGGGTACGGGCAAAGAAGCGGATAGCGGAATGGGTGAGCTGATCGTCGGGACATCGGGCTTCAGCTACGACGACTGGGTTGGGAGGGTCTACCCGGAGGGAACCCCGAAGGCCCGGATGTTGGAACTTTACCCGGCCCGACTCAACGGGCTGGAGATCAACTACACCTACTAATGGAAGAAACTGAGACGCTATTCGTGTTCTACAACAACCACTTCAAGGGAAAATCCGTCGAGAACGCGATCGATCTATTGGACCTGCTGGCGGGCGGTTGACACCCCCCCGGACCGCGGTCTATAGTACCCGGCAGTCTTTAGGAAGGCGCGCGCGACCGCGAGGGAGGAATTGATGAGGAACCGTCATCTGCTGGGCATCCTGGCTGTGGTTTTCCTGGCCAACTGCGGCGGGGAAAACACCGGTCCCAAGTACATCGGGATCGAGAGTAAGGGCTT
>CAZNWW010000678.1:0-2742 GCA_964576155.1 uncultured Myxococcales bacterium
GCCCTCCTGAGCGACCGCTCAGGAGGGTCTGAGGGGGCTGGACCCCGTGCAGAGCCTTCGTGTTGGCGGTCCAAGAGAATGCCTGGATATCGGGGAATTTTGGCGGTGTCCAGTGGGAGGTGGATGGGTTCTTGCCTCGCGCGCGGGAACGTTCTTCAACTCTTCTGCATTAAGTGACATAATCGGCGAAGCCGACCGCACCGTCCACTGGAGGACCCATGACCGACGAGACCAAGGTCCCGACCACGAAGGGAACGCCCATCGGGGCTGAAGCCCCTCCCACAGGGGATGGGAATCGGAGCGTGGACGTCCCTCCCACAGGGGAAGAGCCGGCGCCGCAGCGGGCAGGACCGGTGATGCCGAGCCCTGCAGCACCTCCGCCGCCGCCGCCGACTCCTGAGCCCAAGGCGAAGATCCCCAAGGGAATGGGACCCCCGGGCTGGTTGGCCCCCGTCGCCGCGCTGCTCCTCGTCATCGGCCTCTGTGCCTTCGCCTACGCAGCCTGGTCCTATGTCTCCGGCGTCGGCGCCAGCCTCCACGCAGGGGAGCAGGCCCTGCTGGCGATCAAGACCATGGAGGACGCCAACGCGTCGAGCCTCAAGAGCCAGGCGGCCGTCCTGGCGGGCCGAGCCATGGAGTTCAAGCGAGAAGCCATCGACGCCTCGGACAAGTCCGAAACCCTGCGCGAAGCCGCCACTCTCTGGAGCTTCGTCGGCATCGGTCCGCTGCTCATCGGATTCATCCTGATGATCGTCTACCGGAAGAAGAAGGAACGCGCCCGCTCAGCTCGGGTGCGCTGACAACGAATCATGAGCGAAGCACCCCGACCATCCAAGACCTCCCGGGGCGCCACCAGGCGCCCGGGCTTCTTCCGCCGATACTGGCCCATCTTCCTGGTCAGCGTCATCCTCCTGGCAGCGCTGGGGGCCGCCGCGGTGTACTGGTGGGTGCCGACCCGTGTCGAGCGGGTCGTCAAGGCCTTGGAGCACCGCGCCGGAGAGCTCCTCGCATTGGACATCTCCCACCGCGCTGCCCGCCTCGAGGGAACCACACGTCTGGTGATCGAGGATCTCTCCGCTACCGCCACGGCGGTCTCGGACGATGGTCCCATGTTCACTGCGCGCCGGATCCTCGTGGACTTCGATCCCTACACCTTCAAGGACGGCGTCCCCGTCCTCCTCGGGATCCGAGTCGAAGGTGTCCAGGTGCAGCTCTGGGCGGCCGCGGACGGCCGCGACAACTTCCGCGAGACGGCGAAGGGGGTCATGGATCTCCTGCGCCGCAGCGGCGACGGGGGCGGCGACGGGAAGAAGCCGAGCCGCCTCGTCCGTCTCCTCAAGCAGCTCCCGCCCGTGGAGGTCAGCGACGTAACGGTTCGCGGGCACTTCGAGCGGGGCACCACCGCAGCAGGAACCCGGACCGTGGTCCACTTCCGTTGGGAGCACGGAACCGTCAACGCGGCCAACCCGTCGGAGAGCGGGCTGGAGAAGCGCCTTCGGTTCAGCGCCCGGTTCGACGACGCGCTGAATGCCAACGGTCAAGTCCGACTGGAGGGGGAACTCAACCGGGACGCGGGGACTGCAAACCTGAGCGCGAGCTTCAAGCGCGGCCTGCCCATCGAAGCCGGCCCGGCGACCCTCCGCCTGGACGGGGTCACCTGGGTCAAGGGACAGCTCCTCGAGGTGAACGTCGGAGATCTCCGGACCGACATTCCGACCCTGGATGACCTGGTCCGTATCGGCGGCGCACTCATGGGCGATGGCGGCGAGACCCGGGCGGTGGCTCTCGCTGCACGATTCACCAGCCTCCGTGAGCAGACCCTGGTCCGTATCGTCGGGTTGCAGAATCGAACCCGTCAGGCGAGGGACGCGCTGGTATCCCTGGGCTATGATGCGGCCTCGGTGGACCGGATGGTGAGCGGTTGGACCGACGGCGCAGTGGACCTCCTCACTGCCCTGACCGAGCCAGCTCGGCGCACCTCGATTTCCTTCGACAAGGTCCGCCTGACCCGGGTTCGGGATCCGGACGCGGGCGCGGATATCTGGGTCCTCCACCTCCTGCAGGCGGGCGAAGCCGAGGTGTGGGGACACGTCCGTCGTGACGTGGATACCCGGGACCTCTCGATCAAGTGGCGCGTCGGGTACACACCCCTCGGCCTGAGCCTGGAGGGCCGCACCGCGGTCGTGGCAGGCGAGATCGACACGGACTTCGAGGGGCGCCTCTCATTGGAGGGCCCCCATGTGGTGCTCAAGGGCAGCGGCGCGTGGAGCCAGGGACGCCTCACCCTCGAGGGAGACATCGAGGCGCGTATCGACGAGCCGCCCCTCGCCCTGACCGCCAGCGGTCTCCTCCGGGACGGCACACCCGAGGGCACCGCAGAGCTGCGAGCAGACGTAGCGGGGCTGGTGCGAGACCTGCGGATCCGAGGCCTCGCTCGAGATGGGCGATGGAGCGTGGAGATCGGCGGCGACGTGGAAGCCCCCGGACAGGGCCAGAAGGCCCGTCTCACCGCCAACCTCGACAGCACCTCGGGCCTGAAGAAGCTCGCGCTCCACGCCAAGGAGCCCGTAGGCTTCGATGTGAGCGGTCACCGAATCCATCTCCACGGTCTGTCCCTGGGGTTGGACCAGGAGTTCCGTCTCGAGGATCTCACGATCACCAAGGCCGGCGCGGACATCAGCAGAAAACTCCTCACCCTGAAGAGCCTCCGGGTGCGCCTGACAGAGCCCCTGGGCCGAACAA
>CAZNWW010000679.1:0-2738 GCA_964576155.1 uncultured Myxococcales bacterium
CACCGGCGACGACACCGGCACCACCGGCGACGTGACCGTCGAGATCGACTGCGGCGATCAATGCGAGGACGCGAGCGGGCCGGACATCGGGTGCGAGAACAAATGTGCGGAAGGGCAGGTAAAATGCACTATGGATGACGCCTACAAGGAATGCGTTCCGGCCGCCAACGGCTGTCTGGAATTCGCGGGCGCTACGGTGTTCTGCCCTGTAAAGGAGGAGTGCATCTGCGGCGAGGTGGATACCTGGTGCGACCCCGGCACGAGTGAGCCTTGCGTGTGCGTCGAGGAGTGCGAGGGCAAGGACTGCGGCCCCAATGGCTGCGGCGGGAGCTGCGGGGACTGTGCAGGCGAATTCGTGTGCAACCTGGATGAAGGCTCCTGCATCCCGAAGGACCCCGACGAGACCTGTGAGGAATGCGTGGAGGCCTGCGCGGTTGGATCCGGCATCAACTGCTGCGAAGAGGAAGAGCAGAAGTGCAACGGAATAAAGATCATCGACTGCACGGACTCGTTCCCGGACGAGGACGGCTGCGCATGCTGGAAGTGGCCGGACACCGATGGCGAGGACTGCGACGATCCGCTCCAGGTCTGCCTGGACCTGCCTGAAGACCTGGGCGCCTGCGTCTGCGAGTTCCTCACCTGCGACAACGGTTGCTGCCCCACCGCCGGCTACACGACCTGCGACCCCCAGGGGGATTGCTGCGTGCCCGATTGTGATGGCAAAGAGTGTGGAAATGACGGCTGCGGCGGATCCTGTGGCGAGTGTCTCCCTGATTACTACTGTGTCAAGGATGAAAGCTACTGTTCGCCGATATGCGTACCGGAATGCACCACCCCGGGGGACACCGATTGCGACGGAGACTTCGCGTTCAATACCTGCGTGGTGGAACAAGTCGGCGGGGAGGACTGCAATGTCTGGAGTGCCATATCCGACGACTGTCCGCCGCAGCATGTTTGCGAAGAAGGCGTGTGTGAATGTGTGCCCAACTGCCAGGGCAAGAACTGCGGCGACGACGGGTGCGGCGGAGACTGCGGTGCATGCTATTTGCCGAACATCTGCAACGACGGCGACTGCGGGTGTGTGTGCGTTGATGATGACTACCTGCCGGTCTGTGATCTACAGAACTGCGAGACCTATCCCAGCTACTGCAAGGCCATCTGCGCCGGAGTCACTGAAGTGGACCAGGGCCTGTGCGATTGCGGCTGCACATCGGGCTGCACCGAGACGGATTGGGCCATGGGCCCGGTCTGCGGCGTCGACGGGGTGACCTACGCGACCTTCTGTGACCTCAGGTGCTCCGATGATGTCATCGATAACGGCTGCGAATCGGCGGACGACTGTACCGAGCTGGAGAAGGTGGGCGAATGTGGGACGAGCTATTGCCTCGGCACTGATCCTCCTTGTCCTGTTGACTACAACCCGGTCTGCAGTACGAAGAACGTCACCTACTGGAATTACTGCTGTTTCTTGGCGACAGCGCCCGATGACGACGAGTACTTCTGCCAGGGTGAGTGCGCCGAAGCCGGCGCCTGCCCCGACGCGGCGATGATCTGTTCACCGGTCTGCGGTTTCAACGATGAGTGGGAGCAGGTCTCGTACTTCAACATCCAGTTCCTGGACTGCCTCGGCGGGAGCTTTTTTCACGATTCGGAGTGCTGCGACTGGACCACTGCTGAGGAAGATCTGGTCTGTGCCGACAACAACGGAACCATGGAGAGTTACCTGAATGACGGGGTCATGAGCTGCATCGATCCGGGCCTGGAGGTCCTGTACTCCATACCCCAGGACGCGTATGGCGGCTGGCAGGATATGGCGTGCGACGACTGCCAGTGTGACCTCTCCGAGACGGACGAGAGCACCTGGCTCTGCGGCTCGGACTTCAACACCTACGCGAACCAATGCGCACTGAATTGCTTCCAGCAGGACAACCCGGCCCTGAGTTCGATCCCCATTTGCGATTCGGGCTGCGGCTTCATGCTCGACGAGTGCCCATGCCCGCCGGGCGTCGGCGGCGCAGTGGTGGAGCCCGTCACCGAAACCGACCCCGGCACCCGCGGAGTCTGCGGCGACGACGGCTACACCTACAGCAACGCCTGCGACGCCACTTATAACGGCGTCCAGGTGGTGTTGGACGAGTGGTGCGAAGAATGCCAGGATCTCTGCCTGGGCGAGGCCTATACACCCCTCTGCTGCAAGATACCAGGCATGGACACAGGCGCCACCTACCCGAACGCCTGTGTGGTGGACAACTGCTCCGATGTTTACGAGACCGGCGACTGCATGGCCGGCGAGTGCTGCCTCTTCGCCGAAGACTGTGACGACGGAAACCCGGCTACGGAGGATGTCTGCAACGGCGAGTCCGTCTGCGAAAACAACTAGCCGACGCCTCTCCCCTTCCGGTCATCCTGAGCGCAGCGCAGCGGAGTCGAAGAGCCTGCCCTGAGCCTGTCGAAGGGGCCTCAGGGTTGGCCACCGCACAGCCTCGTACCAGACGGTAGTTTGTACCCGAGAGATTCGCCTGAGGTCCCTCGGCTCCCTGCGGTCGTTCGGGATGACACTTGCAGCGATTATCACTACGCTGGTCCCGAACTTCCGGGAGGTAGGTCATGTTTCAGCGTCTGTTCTTGATCATCGCCGTCGCTATCACACTCGCAGCCTGCAACGGATCCACCGACCCGGTAATGTTGGACACGGGAGGCAACGGTGATGCCGTCGTCACCGAAGACTCGACGGGGGT
>CAZNWW010000680.1:0-2737 GCA_964576155.1 uncultured Myxococcales bacterium
TACTCACCGGTGCGCCGGGTCAACTTCAAAGTGACCAACGCCCGCGTCGAGCAGATGACCGATCTCGACAAGCTCACCATGGAGATCTGGACCGACGGCTCGATCCACCCCCGGGAGGCTCTGGGGCTGGCGTCCAAGATCATCAAGGAGCAGGTCCAGGTCTTCATCGGCTTCGACGAGAGCGTTCCCGACACGGTTCAGCTCGGCGACCGCAGCGAGGAGCCGATCAACCCGAACCTCTACCGTCCGGTGGAGGAGCTCGAGCTGTCGGTGCGGAGCGCCAACTGCCTGAAGAACGCGAACATCCGGTTCATTGGGGAGTTGGTCCAGCGGACCGAGCAGGAAATGCTCAAGACCAAGAACTTCGGACGCAAGTCCCTCAAGGAAATCAAGGAGGTCCTCGGTCAGATGGGCCTCTCTCTCGGGTTGGAGATCAAGGGGTTCGACCCCGAGAACATCCCGAAGCACATCAAAGACGAGCTCTAGAGCGCGGGAGATTGAGCGATGCGCCACCGTAAATCCGGCAAACGACTGAACATGGGCCCTGCGCACCGCAAGGCGATGATCCGGAACATGCTCACCGCGCTCATCGAGCACGAGGAGATCCAGACCACCGACACCAGGTGCAAAGTTCTGAAACGTAGCTTTGATCGACTCGTGACCCTGGGCAAGAAGGGCACGATCCACGCACGGCGCCAAGCCGCGGCCAAGGTCTTTGGTCCGGACGCAGTGCAGAAGCTCTTCGACGAGTTGGCTCCGCGGTACAAGGACCGTCCCGGAGGCTACACCCGAACCTACAAGATCGGGCAACGCCGCGGCGATGGTGCGCCCGTAAGCCTGATCAGGCTCATCCCCGAAGACGAAGAGGTCCCCCAGCGTTCGAAGACCAAAGCGGCCCCCGAGGCCCCAGAGGCCGAGACCCCAGAGGCCGAGACCGAGACCCCGGACGTCGAGTCTGAGGCTGAGACAACCGAGTAACTCGCTCCTCTATCCGCTACCTTACTTAGCCATTTTTGTACATCGGAAGCCGACGCCGTAGTTGGAGTATTCCGGCTGGAGACCGTCCCGGTTCGACGAGCGCAGGAAGTTGACGATGGTGTAGGCCCTCTCGCCGCCGCGAAGACAGTGAAGCTTGCTCTTGTCGCCGCCGGGATTGACCGGGTTACGTTCAGGTGAATCCTTGTAGAAGCCCGGCTCCTGAGGATCCTCGACCCACTCCATGACATTTCCGGACATGTCGCAGGCCCCGTAGGGGGTACGGCCCGCGGGCTTGGAGCAGACCGGAAGGGTGCCACCGGTGCCGCAGCCTGCGCCGCCTTCCCCCATGACACAGCGCTCGCAGGTGGGGGTGTCGTTGCCCCAGGGCCAGATGCGGCCGTCAACCCCCCGGGCCGCCTTCTCCCACTGGGCCTCGGTGGGTAACTGCTTGCCTGCCCACGCGCAGTAGGCCTTGGCCTGGAACCAGTCTGTGCAGTTCGCCGGATGAAGGTCACGCCCCTCCTCCCCCCAGTTGCACCCCCCCCCGGGCTCTGGTGCGGTGCATCCCCCGGCCTCCACGCACTGCCGGTACATGGCGACAGTGACCTCGCTGACATCCACGTAGTAGGAGTCCAACCACACCCGGTGGTAGGGCAGCTCGTCCTCATCGCAGCCCTGATCCACGGCCTCGTTGCAACCCATCATGAACCAACCGGTGGGGACGAATGCCATCTCTCCGGGGCGGCTCCCTCCGACGACCGTCACCTCCAGGGTAGTGACGCCCTCCTCAGCAAAGGCCAGGGGCCCCATCCAGAGGCCCTTGGACCCCTTCACCTCGATGTTGGAGGCGCACGCGTCCACCTCGAAGCGGCCCGGGGCCCGGCCAACCGACTTCCCGTCCACGCGAACCCGGGCCTTGACAGACCGCCCCTTTTCATCCAGCGCAGCGACCACAATGGTGCGCGTACGGGGGCGAAGACGGAGCTTGAGGCTGGCGTGCTTTCCCCGATGGATCCGAACGCTCTTCACCTTTGATTGGAAGCACTTTCCCCGGGCCTCGATACGACGAGTTCCCGCCTCCACGCGCAGCTCTTTCACGGGTCCGTATGCCACCTCGATGTCGTCCAGGAATACCGGCAGCCCCGGCGGCTCCGTCTCAACCGAGAGCCAGCCGAAGTTCGGCTCCAGGGTCCAACGCACCACCTGCCCGTCCTGGAGATCAAGGACGGTCTCCTTCTGCACGTAGCCGTCAAGCTCCATGCGAACCTTGTGTCGCCCACCCGGGAGCATCCTCGTGCAGCCACCACCCTCGGTGCCACAGAGCGCGGTGCCATCCATTAGAATACGGGCTCCCTCCGGATCGGACTCGAACCGGACGAGGACCAGGTCCTCGAGCTGTCCCCCGGAGCGGCCAGGGATGAGAAGAGTCAAAACGGCCAGGAACAACGAGAGATAACGAGCAGCTGTCATGGAAACCCCCAGCAGGAATGTTGCCATCTTCAGTGGCCGCAGACAAGCGACACCTGAGGTCCCTCGGCTGTGCTCGGGATGACCACACCGGAAGTCATCCTGAGCGAACGGAGTGAGTCGAAGAGCCTGCCCTGAGCCTGTCGAAGGGACCTCAGGTGACGATGGACCTCTCAATGTCATTGATCCCCCCTCCCCCTCCCTCCACAATACCCCCATGAACGCCGCCTCCCCAGCCCGACTCTCCGCTATACGCTGCCCCAGCTACAATCTGGACGTAGTCCGAGTCGCC
>CAZNWW010000681.1:0-2731 GCA_964576155.1 uncultured Myxococcales bacterium
GAGGGTTGTCCTTGCTCATCCGAATGCTGGTTACAGCACCCCCCAACCGCAACGTACATCGAAGGAGCTGTATTTCTGCATGAGTCGACCGGCAATGCCGGTTGACCTGCTCGGGATGACACGGATACAGACGAATCCTGCTACTCCTTGACCAACGGAACCTCGAAAGAAACCCTGATACCGTAATGGTCAGACAGCGGGACCTTCCCGGACTCGGTCTTCACCCTCATATCATCAAGGGCCCGTTCAGGTAGCAGGAGCTCGTCAGCGAAGCGGCGGAAGAGGACGTGATCGAGGATGTGGAGATCCGGGCTGTTCCTGATCAGGGGGTTTGCCTTCCCACACCAGGTGCAGTGGCCGTGGTTCTCGGTGTACGGGCTGCGAAAGCCCGCGGCTAGGAATCTCTGGAAGTTGTCCGGCGCGGAGGCTGTGACCTCCCATTCTGTGTTGGCCGGGCCGCAGTTCATGTCGCCCATGAGGATGGCGCTCTCCCCAGCAGCGACCTCGTCCACCCACGCGATGACCTGGTCGATCTGGTGAGCCTGCTCACCGTCCCAGGTGCTGAAAGAGCCCTGATACTCCACCTCGGCCAGGGGCGCGGTGAGGTGGGTACAGAACAGATCAACGTCCCCGCCGATGACTCGGAACCGGGCGTGGAGCACCACCCGGCGCAGGAGGAACGAATCCAGCACGAGATGCGAGGTCTCGGTGAGGGGATGCTTCGAGAGGAGGAGGAGACCGTTCCGACCATCGTAGGCCAGACTGGCACCCCCGGCGCTGGTGCAGGAGGCCAACACCTCGTCCATGGGCTTGGACAGGTTCGCGGCGAGGCAGGTGCGGCAGCCCCCGGGCAGACCCAGGAACGCGATGGGGCAGGTCTTCATGACGCAGCCGGTGATGTCTTCCTGTCCCTTGCAGGGCCCTCCCACGCAATCCCCGAGGGGTTTCAGAGCCCCGGCGGTGCACGCAGGGCCACCCGACGCCTCCCCGGCCGTAGCCACATGGAAGGCATGGGGGAAGCGCTCTTTCACCCCGGCCTTGACAGCGTCCACATCCCCGTCCGCCCAGACCTCCTGGAGACAGACCGCGTCCGCATCGATCTTCGCCACGGCCTCGATGACCGCGGGGAGTCGCGCCTCCACGTGTGGGACGAATTTTCGGGCCAGCCCGGCGTTGAAGGTGACAACGAACTGGGGCGGCGGTGGCTCCACCTCCGCCGGGGCAGGCTCTGTCGGCGACTCGGGAGCCGCGACGTTCGCACGCTCACGTCTGGGATCTTTCGCATCCGTGCAACCGAACGCCACCAACGCGACCAACAGAACCCGACACAGAACTGACTTCATTCGGTACCTCCACCAAGAAAAGTGCCTCAAGTCGAGGGCTCGCACCAGCGGATTCAGCCTCAAGAGCAAGTACCCTTGACTTCCGGGGGTACCCCTGGTTTTCTATCGGCGCAAATAGGATGGTGCGGCTTTCCAGGGGAGAGTTTTCATGGACATTGCGAAGATGCGTGCTGCGCACGAGGTACTCGCGGAGTTCCGCTTCGACCCTGTCGGGCTCGAGCGGGGATACGCGGGCCGGACCCTGCGGATAGACGTCGGCGCCGAAGAGTTCCGGATCGACCCGGTGGACCAGCAGATGAAGGATCTCTGGACCGGCGGCAAGGGATTCGACGTCTGGCTCATGTCCAAGGAGATCGACCGGGACACGACCTGGGACGCCCCGAACAATCCCCTCTGCTTCTCGTCGGGCCCCCTGGGCGGCTCCACGTCCGTCACCGGCGCGGGCAAGACCATCGTGACCTCGGTGTCGCCCCTCACGAGTTCGATCATGGACTGCAACGTCGGCGGCTACTTCGGGCCGTACATGAAGTTCACCGGCTTCGACGCGCTCACGGTTATTGGAAAAGCCAAGGACGAGGTCATCGTCTTCATCAACGGCGACAACAACCGCATCACCATCGAGCGGGCCCCCATGGAGAGCGTGGACTCCCACATCCTCGCCGAGCAGCTCACCGAGATGTACGCGGAGAGCGAGGACGACAAGCGCAACGTCGCGGTCGTCTCCGCCGGCCGGGGCGCGGAGCACACCCGCATGGGTGTCTTGAACTTCTCCTTCTACGACTGGCGCCGCAAGGTCCCGCGCCTCAAGCAGGCCGGCCGCGGCGGCGTGGGCTCCGTCTTTCGCGACAAGAAGATCAAGGCCCTGGTGATCAAGCGCCGTGACGTGAACCCCGCGTGGGTCGTCACCAGGAGCAAGGCAGCGGGCCTCGTCGAGACCCGCTCCATCCAGTCGCTGTGTACAGCGGACGAGCGGGCCGAGGTCAAGGCCATCTGCGAGGCCTGGGGTGCGGACCGTGAGTGGGCCATCGAGATCCTCCAGGACATCCAGGCGCGGTTCCAGCGCGTGAGCCACGACGCGCTCGACGAGGTCTGCCGGACCACAGGCGCGCCCAAGGCCTGGCTCTACCGCATCGCGACATTCTACGACTCCTTCAGCCTCACGCCCCAAGGCAAGGAACGGATCCAGGTCTGCACCGGGAGCGCCTGCCAGGCCAAGGGCGCGGCGAAGCTCATCGAAGAGTTCTCCGCTGCGCTCGGCGTGGCCGAGGGCGGCACCACCGAGGACGGAAAGTACACCCTGGAGGGGGTTTCCTGTCTCGGGATCTGTGCAGTGGCGCCCATGGTGAAGGTCGGCGACAAGCTCTACGGCGGCGTGAAGGCCAAGACCG
>CAZNWW010000682.1:0-2702 GCA_964576155.1 uncultured Myxococcales bacterium
CGGGACGATGGTCTGCGGGGGAAGCTGCCAGTGGGGCTCCTGCTCTGGTCAGGGGGAATGCTCGCCCGGCAGCAAGAGCACCGCCGGGTGCGCGAGCTGCAGAGCCAAGACGTGCTCCAGTCAATGCATGTGGTCGTCGAAGTGCAGCTCGTGCGGGGATTGCTCCACCTTCACCAAATGTGGCATGGGCTGTCCCTCGGGTTACCACGTAACCAGCTACAGCTGCAACTACAGCTGCGGCAGCAGCTGCTACAGCAACAACCAGAGCACCTGCCAGGCCGACTGATTCATTACCATGACAACGAGAGAGCCGCCGCAGAGGTGTCCTTCGCCGAAAACAATGCCTGGCGTGTGGTGTCTGCTCCTGATCCTCGTGAGTCTGCTGTCAGGGTGCGGTGATGTAGCAGGCACCGGCTCAGGTTTGGGGGATGACGTCGGTGGGGACGGGCATGGGCCTGCGCCCTGTAACGGAGGGCTTGGTCTGGTGGGACGAGTACTCGGTCTGCGCCCCCAGGGTGGACGATTGCCGCCCCTCCGAGGTGCCTCAGGGCTGACGAAGGTCTGGGCGTCCTGGTCGAGGCCGAGGCCTCGATGACCGTCGCAGAGGGATTGATCGAAGACAACCTTCGCACCGGAGTCCTGGTTCAGACCGGCGCCACCTTCATCGTGGATGACACGACCGTGCGGGACACCGACGAGGCCAACTCGGGGATCGGCGGCGATGGGATCTTGGCTAACAGCGGGGCCCAGGTCGTCCTGTCCGATGTCTTGCTGGAGCGGAACACCGGCGCCGGAATATCAGCGATCGGTGCATCGACGGTGACCGCTCTCGGCGTGGTCATTCGGGATACGCGGGCTACCGCCGATGGCATCCTCGGCAACGGCCGGGGGGTCGAGGTCCTGTGGGGCGCGTCTTTGGACCTTCAGAGGAGCCTTGTCGAGGACAACCGGCAAGCCGGCATCGCGGTCTATGGAGAGGGGGCCGAAGCGACCTTGGACTGCGTCGTGGTTCGGTCGACGCAGCCCGGCATCGACGGGACGTTGGGTCAGGGCCTGCATGTCAACGAGGGCGCCTCTGTTCATGTGACCGACTCCCTTTTCGACGAGAACGTCACCACGGGCATCGCGGTCTACAAAGAAGGAACCCTTGCCACCATCCATACCTCAGAGATTCGCAATACCCGTCCCGATGATCACGGCACCTCCGGCATCGGTATCACGGCCATGGGGGCCGGGCCAGTGATTGTGGACAGCTGTCGCATCTTTGGGAACGAGCGTCATGGGATCTTCGGTCGATATTCGGGCGCCGTCCTCGACGTCACCGGCAGCGTCATCGAGGGAACCCTCTCGGCGTCTGGAGACGGGGTCTTCGGGACCGGCATCTGGGTCCAGGATGGAGCGGAGGCCGAGGTGGCGGACAGCCTGCTCTCCAGGAACCGCAGCATCGGTATCGGGGTCGAGGGCGATGGCTCCAAGGTGCGAATAGAAGGCGCGGTGGTGCGGGAAACCCAGCCGAATGAGGCTGGGGACTTCGGAATGGGCTTGCAGGTGACCCTCGGGGGGCGTTTGACGGTGTCCGATTCGTTGCTGGCCGGGAACCACTCTGTCTCCGTTCTGGTCGAAGGCGAGCCTGATCAGCGGGAACCAGCGCACCGGCGTTTACTTCATGCAGGCCACCGGTTCGTTGGCGGATAACGTGATATGGTCCAACGCCTCGCTGCTGGTTGAAGGGGATAGCCTGCATTGCTCACCAGGCTTCTGCTGTAGCCGCCGATCCTCCTGCTGTCTCGGGCTTTTCCTCCCGTCGCCGTCCTCGACGACTTCGCGACGAAGTCTGGTGAGAAATGCAGGATAGCTGCTGTTCTAACGATATAGGGTGGAGCTGAGTACGACGAAAAAAAAGAACTCGGAAGGGACTCTACTTCTTCTTCGCACTCCGGTCCGAAGGTGTGTACTCGCCAGGGCCGATGTACAGAAGATCATTCTTCCGAATGATCCTGACCTGAGCGTTGAGCTTCCGTCGAACCACGTAAAGCGCAGTCTGCTTGCTGATCGCCTTCTTGTCAGTCTCGAAGGAAAGCTTCACCGGCTCGGTCTCCGCCTTTCGCAGCAGAGACTGGTTCTGCCCGTATGGGGCACGTTTCGACCCCGTCGAAATAACGGTCTCGAACTCGTTCATGGTTATCTTCTCTAGTTTCATTGTGGGTACCTCCGTATGTAAACCCCACTGTTGCAACGCCCGAAGGATGATGAAGTTGATGATAGTTGTCAATAGTTCAAATCACGCTATCCCATTTATGATGACGGTGAAACCAAGTGGGAAACGGCAGGCTATGAGTACCGCTCTTTGAGCAGGAACGAGAGGGTAGGGGCTGCGCAGTCGCGGCAGTAGTCGTGGCGCTCCACAAGTCGGTTCAGGAGGGCCGACGCGGCGGTTTTGCGCTCTCCCGGGAGGTCTTCGCCGTCCAGGAGGAGCAGCGCATCCTGGATGCACTTGCGTATCTCCTCCCGGTGGGTTTCGTAGTAGTTGGTGCGCATTGTGCTCAGGAGGTCTGAGAAGAGCTCGTCGTAGTCCAGGTCTTCGCCGGATTTCTCCAGGGCCCGGGCTGCGACCCGCCCGAGGAACTGTTCCCTGGCCTCCCGGCGGTCACCCTTGATGCTCGCGAGGTTCTCGATGTGCTCGAGGAAGGTGTCGTCAGGAT